>NZ_JCACKG010000091.1:0-14259 GCF_059505265.1 Myxacorys chilensis
ATTGTTCTCAAGTCTTTACCAAGTCAGGCTTATCAGGAATGGTGCAAGATCTGAGCTAACCCATGTTCTCCAACTGGATAGACAGCCACTCCAAACTCATACACTCCGCCCCAACTTGGATTTCGCTGAACTGCTAGTGCAACTGTGACTGTATTGCACTGGTCTGATACAATTTGCGAAGTAATTTAATGGTTTCGATCAGTTCACTGTGAATCCGCCATCGATCACTAAAGGTTGTCCAGTGATGTAGCTGGCAGCATCAGAGCAAAGAAAAACGACAGCTTGAGCAATTTCTTCTGCCTGTCCGATGCGCCCCATCGGAATCGTAGATGCGAAATCATCAGCCGTGATGCCCATCCGAGCAAGGCTACGATCAATCATCTCAGTCGCAGTAGCACCAGGGGTAACCGCATTAACCCGAATGCCCTGTTTGGCATAGTCGAGCGCTGCCGCTCGTGTCAGCCCCATGACTGCATGTTTACTCGCGATATATGGAGATGTCCACGGAAACGCAATCAACCCTCCTAACGAGGAGGTATTGACAATCACCCCAGTTCCTTGAGTCAGCATTTGCTGAATTTCATACTTCATGCACAAGAACAGTCCCCGTGTGTTAATTGCCATCAGTTTGTCAAAGTCCTCAATTGATTGTTCGTGCAAGGGTTTTGCGGGTGATTCGATGCCTGCATTGTTGAAGGCGCAATCGAGTCGTCCATACTTCTCGACGGTGGTTTGCACAAGCGATTTAATCTCGGCTTCGTTCGAGACATCCGATCGCACAAATAAACAGTCAATGCCAGCATCTCGTAGCTGAGCTTCCGTTGCTTTACCTTCTGGTTCGCGTCGTCCTGAGAAAACCACCTTAGCTCCTGCAACACCGAATGCTTTAGCGGTTGCCTTGCCAATTCCCGAAGTTGCTCCCGTAATCAAAGCCACTTTATTTTCAAGTTTCATCGTTTTCTCCTTTTGTAGTTGAAAAATCCTAGAGAGAGTGCTATCCATTTGCTCCGAAGCGCCAGTTTTTACTGCTCAGTCACAGTTGGTGATATGAGTTTCTAGAAACGTTAACAAAGCCTCGTAGGGCGTTCCTTATTTACCATTTAAGGTAGCTTTTGGTTCCTTGAGTAATTGCAAGTGTAGATTTCGACGAAATACTCTAGCGGTTGTAGTAGTTTGTCGATCGTTGGATCATCAGATTTAAGGATGCCGCGATCGCTGCTCCAGCAATGTCTCCACCATTCAGGATTGTGATTACAAAGTACTTGCAGTAACTGCGAATAGGAATCATCGAATGCCTCGTTTAGTGCTAATCCCCGCCTCTGGTGCAGCTTGCGAATGGCGAGGCAGCAGAGTCGCAGGTAGGATGTCATTTTTAGCTGTCGCGGTATCCTGGTCAGTAGTTTAGTTCTTGCATAATCAAGCAAATGAACAATCTCTTTGTCGAGGTCTGTAGAGCAAGATTCAGTGGTTTGGTTTTCGGTTAACATCGTTCAAGCCCTCAGTTGTTCGCTTTGAATGTTTGGATGAATGAGCCATCACAACTTCTCAAACATGCGATACAAAATTAATTTGTCCCAAGTTGTCCAATCCAGTGAGGCAAGCTCCAAAAAACCAGAAAGATCGCGTCATAATTAGGGTGCGATATGTCCGATCGTCGAATCAAAGACATCATCTGGGTCATATCTCCGTTTCAGGTCGAGCAATCGTTTATAGTTCGACCCGAAAGCGAGCGGAACCCGTTCCTGCTCTTCCTGATCCAAGAGGGTGATATATCCCCCGTTGAAGGCATAAGGTTCAAGTGCCTGTGAGATGTGCTGTGCCCATTGGAGATGCCGCTGGTCGTCGGGAGACTGGGGTTTCCAAGCTGCGATCATCTCAATCGTGAGGTGATCCTGACGCAGTGCAAAAGCGGTTTCGGATACACCCACACGACTCGCGGCTCCATGAAAGTGATGAATGTTGATCGTCGAAAACGGGGAAGGAAGGGGCAGTCCTTGTTCGATCAGCGTCTCGATCGTCTCAGTCTGGAAACCAGCTAGCGATCGCGTTTGAATGTAGTAGTGGAGTCCGGGCGGTGCAAACGCATCAATGGCATGAATCAGTGCATTATATGTAACGGGTTGCACCTGATCGACTAGCAGGTCGCCAAAGGTGCGTAAGGGAGCGATAGCTTCGCTACACGGGTACGTGCTCGCTGCCTCACCCACGTCAAGCGCACCACAATAGGTCGGTCAAAGAAACAGAACCGTCTCACCCCCTGGCGTTTGAATAAATCCAGACCGAATCGTCAATTCATCGGGTGCTGTAGCAATGAACTCGCTGAACTGTCGGAACACTGCTCTGGCTTGTTTCAGAGGATAGAGTAGCATACCCGATAACACCGTCGTGAGTGGATGCAGGCGAAACTCCAGGGAAACGACAACACCAAAATTGCCGCCGCCGCCGCGCAGTCCCCAAAGCAGGTCTGAATGTTCCTCAACGTTGGCAGTTATAAGCTGCCCATCGGCAGTGACGACTTGCGCGGACAGCAGGTTATCAGCACCTAGTCCATAAGCCCCAGTTAAAGGACCATAGCCTCCTCCCAGGGTCAATCCAGACATTCCAACACTGGAGATAGTTCCTGTGGCTGTCGCTAACCCGTATTTTTGTGCTGCTTCAATTAGGTCGCCTGCTGTTGTTCCACCTTGAACATGAGCTGTGCGTGCATCCGGATCAATGGTGACGGCTCTCATCTGGGAAAGATCGATCACCACACCATTCTCAGACAGAGCGCGTCCAGCAAAATCGTGTCCTGCCCCTCGAACTGAGAGTGGCAACCCCTGCGCCCGTATCCATCGAACTGTATGAATGACATCTTGCACAGTCAAGCAACGAGCGATCGCAGCGGGGTGGGTCTTCACTCTGCCATTCCAGAGTTGACGTACCTGTTCATAGGCAATGTCATCTGGCAGAAAAAGCTGTCCTGTAAGCAGTGCTGCGAGATCTTTGAACAAAGTATTGTGACCATACGTTGTTGTCATGGTTTCTCCTTTTCATGTTGCAGATTGAATAACTCATCAGTGTGCAAGTTATCCTTTCTCTTGTTTGTTAGAGAGTTAGTGATGTGAACGCTCTACCGTGAGCGGATTGATTGTGACGGTGATGGCAATGCGATCGTTTGAAAGTATGCTCTAGTAACCCAAGCTAGGGTAGCCTGTCGAGTGTATCGGACAGCGAAGATTGTGTAATTAATGACTCTGGCTCTTTCGCGGTATCCCAAAGCCGGGGTAGTGGGGCAACAGTTCGGCCGTTTCTTCCGGGGTCAGCATCTTGACTCCGTACTTGGCAGCCAGTTCGATCGCGGGGACTGGATCGGAAAGCGCGTATGTGGTTGCGCTTGCAGGTAGTTCCATGCTGGTGGACGGACTCGACATTGCTTCAAAGTAACCGTCCAGACCGTACCCGTCTGAACCGCCCGGTTGCAACAGGGCGAGGAACCGGAGGGTGGGCGACAGGTAATAGAATGCGTGCGCCTGATTCCGGGGGAGGAAGATCGTTTCGCCTTCCCGCACTGTTCGGACTTCGCCCATGCAGTACACCTCCAGTTCGCCTTCTAGAATGTAATACACCTCATCCTGGTCATAGTGGAGATGGGGCGGCGGCTCATTGCCCGGTTTCATCCGAAGCTCTAGAAGGACGAAGCGGTTTTCGGTCTCGGTGGATGTCACGAGAAAAGTCATGAGACTGCCCATGTAGAACCGGGTGGTCTCTATGACCGCGCTACGAACGAAGAAATCTACTGACTGGTTCATGATTTGACCTCTGATGTGAATGTGCCTATCGTGTTCACAATTGGTTTTGTGGTGATTTAAGTCTTGCAACTCAGTCGTTGCATTGTTTGCCTGAATTCAATAGATGCCTAAGAACATTCAACGACTGCATTTTCAGCACATAGGTCTACCCAAGGCATAAATATCCTTTCCGATCTGTGCTAGATGAGTGGCAAAAGTCTGTCTTTTGCAGTTGCGTATTGCTCTAGATGCAGAGAAGTTTGTATGGAATTCTCTTGATTCTTAGTACCTAAAGTGTACTAAGTTCCAATGCTCAACGTCTTTCGGATTCTTGCAACAATTTGTCAGATTCTTATGGTGTTAGCGAACTTGCTTGGGTGTCAGTCCGGTGACTCGTTTAAACTGTTGCGTCAAATGACTTTGGCTGGAGAACCCAACTTGTACGGCAATGTCTGCGATCGCCAAATCCGTTCTCAACAGCATCAATTTCGCCCGTTCCACTCGCTGTTGAATCACATACTGATGCGGTGAAATTCCCATCGCCTGTTTGAACAAACTGGCGAAGTAAGTGGGGCTGATACCGATAACGCTTGCCAGTTCAGCCAGGGATAAGTCTCGATTCAGGTGGGTTTGAATATAGTCGATCGCTTGCTGCAATTGGGTACGAGTTAAGCTTCTGTTCTGGGATGTAATGATTGGCGCGAAGGTAGAATAGTGGCGCAGCAGATGAATGACCAGGACTTGAGTTAAGGATTCAATATATAAGCGCCCCATCACACCATCTGACTGCGACTCAGCGAACAGCAGCATTGCGACTTGATGAAGCTGCAAATCTTGCTGAACGAAACAGTTCACAAAGTCAATTTGCTTTAGATCAATTTCGGATGCTTCAGCGATTTGCTCAATCAGCTCCGGTTTTAAGCGAATGTGCAGCGAATCGCAGATGCCTCCGCGCCGACACCAGTAGCTCGGTTGCCCAGCAGGAACAAGAATGCTGTCACCTTTTTGAATGATTGATTCATGCAGGCGATCGCCACCCTTCTGGGTCAAATGAGCAGGAGGTCCCATAGATAAGGCAAGCCAATGATTTGATGTGGCAGGAAATTCAACTTCCCTTGAATTTAAAAGATCTTGATACTGCTCAACGAAAATTCCGTTCCAGCCCATCTCCTGATTGGATAACATCATAGTTTTACCCAATCGTTGGTTGAGTTCGCCCGGTCTAAGAAGGCTATCGGTCGCAGATTCCGTTTTCAGCATTTGACTTACCTACTTTGAAAGATAGAAGTTCCAATTTTGTTTAGCGGTTTCGGGATTGGCGGCAACGTGTTCGGCACAATTGAGACGAAGATGACGATCGCCAAAGGGCGCATTCACTAGCGCACAATGATGCGGACGATCTGACCCTGGATAGCGATTGGGCTGAAAGAATTGACAGGTCACACACATTCTTGCGACTGAAATCTGTCCCTGTTGTTGAAGCTTGCGAATCATTTTGATCAGCCCCCGCAAAAAAATTACTTGCTCCTCCTTTGATAGCTCATCCACGGTGTTGAGCAGAAAATCAGACCAGGACGCTGTTTGTGTTGCTGTCTGCTGTCCTTGAGCGGTTAACGTGATGGCGATCGCTCGTTTATCTTGGGGCGATCGCGTTTTTTGCACTAACCCTTTCTCAACCAGCGATGTCACCGCATCACTGGCAGTAGCAGCCGTGACCGCAAGATGTTTTGCCACCTCTGACAACCGCATTCCAGCATCGCCTTTATCAATTAGAAGCGCCAGGATTTGTCCTTGAGTCGGTGTTAAACCTTGTTGTCCAGCATCCTGCCAGGACTGGCTTTTCAGCGCTAGCCCAATTTTTTCTAGCCCAATTAAGATATGTTGTTCGATCGCGCTTGAGACATCAAAGGGATTAGCGATGACATCCGCATTTGGCTGTTCGGCGGGAAGGGCTGATTCTGTATCGCGATCGGGCTGAGAGTTATTCATGGATACTGACGGTGTAACGCATTGAATCAGTGAGAGCGGCTGCAAGCCAGCAGCTACAAGTCATTTTCCCCTGAATCACGGCTCCACCGTGGTTGAGCAGGAGTAGTAACGATCCTACAACGACAGCCACTTCTAACGCAGTAGGAAGCAAATCCTCAATTTACGATGCCGTTTTCAATGTGGCGATTTCTGCGGAAAGCACTGCAAAAGCAACGCCATAGTCGGGTTCAGCCGTCAGTTCAGCGACAATTTCTCGATAGGTAACAATGCCTGTAGAATCTACGACATAAACAGCGCGTGCTAGTAATCCTAGATCCTGAATGAGCAGTCCCCAACTGCGGGCAAAGTCCAGATCGCGATAATCCGAAAGTATGGTGATATTGGTAACTTTCTCAATCGCCTGCCAACGAGTTTGAGCAAAGGGAAGGTCGGCGGAGATGAGAAAAACTTCAACAGAATCAGTTAATTTCTGACTCATTGAGTTTAGAAATTGGCTGCACTTATGGATTGCAGCGCTACAGACTGGCATATCTAAAGAAGGAACCGTGAGTAACAGACGGACTTTTCCTCGCGATCGCTCCAGTGGCAGCACAAATGACAAGTTATTGTCGATCACCCGCACATCACGGGCACGAGTGCCAATCTTCATCGGCAATCCGAGCAATCGCATTCGTTTCCCACAAAAGGTTACGTGCATAGTTTCTGAGCCACTTGATTGCGAGTGTTGATATGTTCCTCAATTCGTTGAATCACATCTGCTTCAGGCGTATGTCCAAACCATCCTTCTAACAATTCGAGGTTTTGATCAACTAGAAGGAAGGTCGGTGTTCCTGGCAGATGATTCAGCGTAAAGGTTGCTGATGTTTGAGCACTCTTTTGTAAGTAAGTTTTCACTTTCTGACGCAACGCTTCTTGTTCAAGGCGGGATGAATTACCGAAACTAGCGATCGCCTCACACACCAGATCGATGTTCGCAGGTGTTGCAAGTGTTGTACCTGTGGTGAGTTGATCGATCGCAATGGGAAAATCAATTGCTTGAGCGTAATTCTCTCCGAGGGCTTGCCGTGTTGCACCAACTGTCTGCCTCTGAGTCAAAAGCAATTCTGTATTTGCAGCCGTGTTGTACTCAAAATCCTCAAATGCAGTTGAGAGTCCCAGAACATTTAATCCAGATTCACGATACTTCCAATACAGCTTGTTGACGAGTGGGAACCCATAGATGAAACAACCAGGACAATTCACTTGAAACACAAACAAAAGATTCAGCGCTTTGAGGTCAAATGAACCTTGTAAGATGCGATCGATCTTGAGTTAGATTGCCATTGTGCTACTCCTGAGCGAAACGAGTCAGGTTACCATTGACTGAGATCAGGCGATCGAGCCGAATTTCAGTTCCGTCTTTGAGTTTCAAAAAATCGGCTTGGTTCGCAGCATACACATCCACAATCTGATCCTGAACTTCAACGATTTCTCCAGTTACAGTGCGGTAGGAGATTTGACAAGTTTGCCGCAGCGTGGCCAAGGCTTCTAGCTGATCGTGAAAACCACAGTCCACTAAACAATAGTCATTCATTGCTCACCTCCTTCCAATAGTTTGTTCGTAGGTAGTAGACATTTTCAGTTCTCCAAATGATTTCATGTAGCATATAGTTGTTCCGTATTCTCAAGAATGACTTAGGAAGAAGATGTGATATCACTCAGGATAAGCATTTCTGCCCGGCAATAAGAGCAGAAGAAATAAACTTGCTGGTCGTGTGGCACAGCAGTGGGTGATGGCAACAAGGACAGACTTGCATAGGATTACCTCAAGAAAATACAATTTTTGGTTCTGGTTGATGTCCCAGGTAGAGATGTGTTGCTGCTCTCAAGACGATCTGGGAATAGAGAATTTTTTGAATTTCCAAACTGGGCGCACGGTTAGCAGTGGTACGGTAGGCTGCGATTTCACCTTCTAAGCTCCAATCACTTTGAGAACGATAATGATCATAATCATGAATTGCAGCTAGAACTGCTCCAAAAAAAGGGTTGGCATAAATGGAAGTGTCGTAAGCCTCCGTACTGATCCAGAGTTGGTCTTGCTCGATATCCGCAAATACCTCTGCGGGCGAATTATAGCGTTGGTCGTTGCAAAATAATAGATTCAAGGATAACTGTTGAAATTCTCCCATCAACCAATCAGATAACTCGCTCTGGGTTTCAGTTGAAATTTCAGCAGGTTTGCCTTCGAGATAAAGTTTGGCGAGGGTTTCGATTTTAGATTTCATGGTTGCCTCCCCTTCGTTGAAATGCTTTACGTTTGTTATGACGATGCTTAAGACAAGTTTCTATCTTGTTAATATCAGAGTAGTCTAGGTTCAAGACTCAATCTTTGAGGTAGCTCACAGTAGATGTAGTTTTTGCAAACATTAATCTTTTTCCGGCACAATCAGAGCAGTCGTCGCACTTGCCGTCAGTGTGGTAACAGCATGAGGAATCTTGAGAGTCAGTCGTGCTTCAGGCTGTTGACAAGCAATCATGGTTTTAACATGCTCACCTTCATCCTCTCGAATATTACAAAACTCCTATGAATGTTGAAGATGCGCTTCCAGAAACCACAATCGTTTGTCGATCGCCCGTGAAATCTCGACAAAGAGATCGTTGGTGTTCATATCACCGAGTTGATCGGTTGCATCGATATTCTGACGGAGGGATTTAGCATAAATTGCTAGACGATCGGCAAGTGCAGCAACATGCTCCATGCCATCAACCGTATTGAAGGGATACTCAGGAAGTTCCGATCGCTCAGCCGCAATTCGAGCCGTTCCCAATGCTTCACCCCCTAATGTTACAATCCGTTCGGCAAGCAGATCGATGAATTCTTCAATCTGTGCAGCAATTTCGTCAAATAGCTCATGCAGTTGATAAAAGTTTTGACCTTTGACATTCCAATGTGAACACTTAATTTGGGTCTTCAAATCGATCGCAGTGGCCAAGCTTTGATTCAGTAAGGTATTCACTTGTGATCGGACTTCTGTAGGAAGATCAATTCGAGTTGAGTAGGTCAATGATTGTGCAGTATTCTGCTGATGGGTTATTGCAGTCATAGATTTTCCTCCAGTAGGTTATATCTCAATAAAAAAGTAATTCATTAAATAGTTTTGAAAATTACTTGTGCCAGTAATTATTTGCAGCAGCGATTGTGCCAAATTCTGTCGCGACAACCTGACCTACAGCAATCAGCATCATGGCATCATTACCATAAACTTCCCGTAGCTGTTTACGTTTTTCTTCATCAGGTTGAGTCAACTTGATAATCAGTCGCGCCAGTTTCACGGCTAATTGTCGTCCCTCCTCAGGCGTTTCGGTGATCAACGAGTTGTTAGGGACCAATTCAATCGTATCCATTGTTTGTTCTCCTGTTAGTTATAAAGATGATCAGAGGTAGTAAACCTGGTAGACGACCAAGTTTACTACCCTGCTATTTCTCGATCGATACCAGCAGTTCTGGTGAGTAGTCTGTACCTTCCAGCATTAATTGAGCCACAACTTCATACGCCTCTATCCACGCTTGCTGCACGTCAGGAGTCCAGGCTGTGCCCAGACTTACCTCAAAAGCTTTCAGCAAGCTACTGCCCACCATTGGATAGTGTTGCGGCAATACACCATACTGAGTGTGTCGAGTGCCCAAGCCTCTCAATGCGTCGCTTAAGACATCTGGTTTACTCAGGTTATTGACGGTAAAGACGATAGATTGAAACAGTTGTTTGCGCTGCTTTTCCATGTTTGTATTAGCAAACAAAGGCTGAACTTCTGGATAGTCCGTAAACAGCAGTGTGTAGAATTGTTTAGTCACCTCCGAGCTATTCACTTTAATTTGAGCAAAGCTACTTTCTAGCAATTCAACATTGAGAGCCATTTAATTTTCTCCGTTACTGAGGTTGCACACTGTAGGGAAGACTTAAATCCCCTGAACTAACGCTGTACGCTTGATAGACCCCAACCATAGGGAGATTTTTGTTTGTGGCATTCACCTGCATATAAGCAACAACGCCATCAAACTTGAACTCTGTTTTAGATTGAATGCGTTGAGCCGGAACCAAAACACTGAGCTTGTTACCTTTTAGCAAAACAGGAAAACCAGGAGAATCAAAATACATTGGCATACCGGGATTAGTCGGTGGAAGCACAACCGTTTTGTCGGTTTTGTTGAACTGCTTGACCGATAAGCGACCAGGAACACGATCGTCCTTGACCAGTACGACCCAATGACTATGAAAAATGATGCCATCATCACCATAGTTAGAGTTGTTGTTCTCATCCCACAATGGCGTATCATCGAAGTCTGGATGAGACGTAACTGCTAGTGCCAAAATCCCTTCGACCTTCCCAAATCCAGCATCTTCGGGTTTTAGAGTCGTTGGAAAGACGTAGCCCAGTACAGGTGCGCCATCAACACTACCCTTAGGCTGGGGCAATGTTTTGCCAGCAGTTCCTTTTACAGTTTGCTCAAAAATAAGTAAATCTGCATCTTTGAGATAACGAACGCTAGTGCCCAAAATTTCTAGATCCGGTGACTTTGGAGTTGGCACAACTTGAGCAGACGACTGTGCAACTGTTGTTGTAGATTGAGTTGTAGAACGGGCATCAGCTTTAAGACTGGAATAAAACAGTGCCAACGTGAGGCTTAAACTGATGCCAAGTAAAGCAATGAGAAAACGTTTCATAACAACCTCCTGTTGTATGAATAAGAGCTAAAGCGAATGGAAATAGTTAGAAAATGCCGTGAGCGCAAACCGTTAAAACGGTACGGTGTTGATGCCTTTGCGTAGCGTGGAGAGGTATCAATCCCGGTGAAATGAGTTCATTAGCGATAAATAACCTCAAGGACAAAAGTGAGGCATCTTTGCGAAAGTACCGTTAATGGTGAATTCTTTATCGAAAGTAGGCATGATGCCAAGACCAGCAAAGCTGTAAGAAAAATAATCCCATCGCCAGCACGACAACACTTAAGACTGACAGTGAGAAAACTAGAAAAACACCAACAAATTCCATGAGTCCCTCCAAATTAGAAATAGGCATCTTTGGCATAGGGGGCACACCAAAGCGTCACTTGTAGAGTAATTGATTTGAACCAGGCTTGATACATACTCTCAACGTCTTCCGCGCTGTGTCCCTTGTTTGACAGAAATGGCTTGATGGTGGCTGTGATCGGGTAGATAAAGGCGATCACGTACCGCATCCCAATATGAGGAGCAGCTTCAACCCGATCGGTCTGGTTTTTCTTGGCGTAAGTGTGACGCAGACCGATTTCCTGCTGATAGTTCAACCAATCCTGGTCATACGGTCGGTTACAGGTGTCTAGAATCCATTGAGCGAAGCGTTTGCGAACAGCAGTTAAGTAGTCGGAGTTTGGCTGCCCTGCATTGCTGAAGTAATAAACTAGATGAGAGTTAGCAGCAACAAAACCGTACCAAACATCTAATACCGCAGCAATTTGGTCTTCTAACACTTCTCCTGCCATCCGCAGATATTTCTCATCTTCATCTGTAAACAAAACGGTCTGTTTGAGCAGTTCCAAGTCGTTGAGCGTCAACGGTGAATGAGCGGTTTGTTCAGTTCCAAAGGTGTAACCTGCGATCGCGTTCATTGATCAATCTCCTTGTAGTGAGTGAGTAGTGGATGCGGATGATATTTGACAGAGTGCTTTAAGAATTGGCTGATCAAGGCATTAGTGGAGGAAAGCCATGACTGCAATTTGCTTAGGACTCCTAAATAATTACACTTCTGTCAGCAGTCTGTCAAGAGAGTTGTGAAAGAATTTTTGCCCAGATGCTTATCCCTCTTTCGTCTAGAAACAAAAGCTAAAAGCCTTGCTATTGTTGCATTTCGCTCTTTTGTTATTAGAAAGTACAAAGAGCGATCGCAAACCAAACGCGAACAGTTCTGAACTCCTCACAATCTTTTACTTTCACAATCGTCGTTGCTAGTTCTCACCCCAAAGTCGAGGGGTGGAATCAGGATTGATATTTTTAGCGGCACGATTGAGCAAAGTGCGTTGCCAATTCGGTGCTAACAAGGGACAATTTGCCAGTTCCGCCGCTGCGTCTCGGTTGTTCAAATCGTGATGCATGATTTGGTTTGCCCGTGCGATCGCCCACTGGGGAAAAGAGCGATCGCGCAGCACAAGTTCCATCCCTGCCTCAACCGCGCCTTCTTTCAGTACGCGGAAATACCAACCAGTTTGTCCAGTACATTGGACTTGTAATGCTAGATCCCAGATTCGCCAACGACGCGACAATTTCCAGCACGGCTGGCGAGGTTGGGATACCTGAACCTGAGCTTCACCAATGTCATAGATATCTCCAATGCATACCGATGCTTCAGTTTGATCGGTAACTGTAAAATTCTCCCCAAAATCTCCGTAGGAGAGATTGGGCAAATTCAACCGTGCTTGCCAGGAGGGATAGTGTTCAGCCGCATACACCAGCACTGCTTTTTCAACACCGCCATGATGTTTAAGATCGGCTTGACCATCTCCAACTAAGTTGGTGCTTCCAAGCCAGATTCTTCCTTGAACCGATTCTTTGAAGAATCCAGTAGACCAGGGACGATCCATTGGATCTATCGCATTTTCAACACCAAGCAATTTGGGCAGTCCAACCTGAATCGAAAGAATCTGGGCGACCATTTAGCCCTCCAAGTAAAACACAAATAAGGTACAACCTGTTTTCGACTGAGGAATGTGGAATGAGCCAATCGGATTACAAGTAGATGTTCCTGTTAGATAGTCCTTCGCCCCATCATTGAAAACACCAGAGCGTACAAAAGCTGCTTCAGACCTGGTTCATGAACATCGATGCTCTCCCGTTTTGTCCCTGGTATCAGCATCTGAATGATCAAGATATATAAACGATACAAAAAAATTGCCTATCAGTCAAATTATTTTCTGTTTAAAGCTGGTTTTCAGCTTTAAGTTTCAGCTAGCTAGAGCAATTAAAGTGGTGAAACTCATACGGATACAGATTCTGGAGGATGACAGATGATAGCGGAAGGGGTTTCTATAAAAATTGTTACTTTGCCTAGCAGTCAATATAATAGATTAAATTGCTTAACAGGAAA
This sequence comes from Myxacorys chilensis, assembly GCF_059505265.1. NCBI lineage: Bacteria > Bacillati > Cyanobacteriota > Cyanophyceae > Leptolyngbyales > Leptolyngbyaceae > Myxacorys > Myxacorys chilensis. The sequence goes on from NZ_JCACKG010000091.1 coordinate 12,858, forward strand.
CTGATGGAGAATTCGATCGACACCCTTCTCAAGTCTGAATTAACCAAACTAGGACAACAGTTACGGACTTTAAGAACTGAACGGGGTTGGACTTTAAGCGAGCTGAGCGAACAAGCAGATGTGTCTGAGGCATATTTGTCACGCTTAGAATGTGGTGAACGACAGCCCTCACTGGCAGTTCTGTTTAACTTGGCACGGGTATATGGAGTTTCACTGCCCGACCTATTTAGCTCAACTTCAGAAAACTCAAAGCCAGTGGCTTCAGAACGAAAAGCTTCTGCGGGCGTTGTAATTCGTGCAGGCGATCGTCTGCTTCAAGAAGGCAATGGGCTGCGCTACACTTCCCTCGCTGGCGGAAACCATCTCGCTGATTTGCATCCACTCCGAGTGATCGTACCTGTTGATCAACCAGGGAACCATCACTATCAGCATAGCGGTGAAGAGTGGCTCTATGTTCTCTCCGGTCAGTTAATCCTGACGCTAGTAGACGAGCAGTTTTTACTCAATCCGGGCGACGCGGCTCATTTTGATGCGTTTCTCCCACACGATATCTCTGCAACTGGAGAGCAAGATGCTGAGATTCTTCTGGTTGCCTGTACGCCCACACGCTCTCTATTGAAAAGTTACCTCTCCGAGAAACAATCATGAGAATTCACTATTTACAGCACGTTCCCTTTGAGAAATTGGGCAGCATTTCGACTTGGATGACTGATCAAAACCATTCGGTATCCTCCACCAGACTCTATGCCGACGATCCCTTACCGACTGTGAATGATTTTGATTGGTTGATCATTCTGGGCGGACCCATGAATATCTACGAGGAGGATCAGTACCCCTGGCTAATCGCAGAGAAACAGTTGATTAAGCAAGCGATCGAGAAAGATAAATTAGTGCTGGGTATTTGTCTGGGAGCACAACTGATTGCGGATGCTCTAGGTGCAAGAGTGTATTCGGGTGAACACAAAGAAATTGGATGGTTTCCAATCAAAACAGCAACTCAGCAATCCAAAGGTTTTGAATTCTTACCCTCAGAACTGAGCGTTTTTCATTGGCACGGCGATACGTTTGAGTTGCCAGAGAAAGCCATCCGTCTTGCCTACAGTGAAGGCTGTGCCAATCAAGCATTCCTCTACGGCAATAAAGTGCTTGGACTGCAATTTCACTTGGAAGTTGATCAGCAAGGTGTACGGCAAATGATTGAGAATAGTGCATCAGAATTAGTTGCAGGGAAGTATGTTCAGAGTTCTGAGGAGATGCTTTCCGCGAATAGGAATTTTGCAACGATACAGGGAGTGATGTACTGTTTCCTTGAACTGCTCTCATGCCGCTATTAAAGGTTACGATGCTGGGTAGTGCTATAGATCTGTTGTTAGTGCCTAGATCGATAATCCAAACTCAAATC
>NZ_JCACKG010000092.1:0-14045 GCF_059505265.1 Myxacorys chilensis
TTTTATTTGCTTTGCTTCCCCTGCCGCTTCTAACTAGCAACTTAAGTTACTAGAGGAGCGATCTTTCGGATCGCTCCTCTAATTCACTCTTCTAAATTTGGCTCTTCTGGCTCACGACTACGGCTACCTGCTAGAGCCGCCGCCATCGCATCCACGACTCGCGACACCTGGACGACCTCTAAACCAACGTCTTTATAGCTCGATCCCTTCGGAACAATTGCCCGCGTGAAGCCAAGTTTAGACGCTTCTTTGAGCCGGAGTTCCATTTGAGAAACGGGGCGAACTTGTCCGCCCAGTCCCACTTCACCAATCACAACTGTATGGGGATCGATGATGCGATCTCGGAAACTTGCCGCTACTGCCACAGCAACGCCTAAATCTGCTGCGGGTTCTCCCACGTTTAAACCGCCGGATGACGCAACATAGGCATCGAGTTTAGACAACGGAATGCCAACCCGCTTCTCTAGCACCGCGAGAATTTGCAGCAGACGGTTGTACTCAATTCCAGTTGTTGAGCGGCGGGGTGAACTATAGCTTGTCGCACTGACGAGCGCTTGCAGTTCGACGACGATCGGGCGGGTTCCTTCACACGCCACAATGGTGGCGGTTCCCGAAGACCCTTCTTCCCGATTGCCTAAAAACAGTTCTGATGGATTGGTGACTTCTTCTAAGCCCTGATCCACCATCTCGAAAACGCCGATCTCATGAGTCGCCCCAAACCGATTCTTCACTGATCGCAGCAACCGATGGCTGGCGAAGCGATCGCCTTCAAAATACAGAACCGTATCAACGAGGTGTTCGAGAACTTTTGGACCTGCGATCGCGCCTTCTTTGGTCACATGTCCCACAATAAACAGCGTAATGTTCTGCTGCTTAGCTACTCGCATCAAAATGGACGTACATTCCCGAACCTGCGATACCGATCCCGGTGCCGAAGTGAGCGCACTGTAGTAAAGCGCTTGGATACTGTCGATAATCGCCACTCTCGGCTTCAGCGACTCCAGTTCTTCCAGAATCGTATCCAAATCAATTTCCGGTAGAAGGTAAAGATTGGATGGGTCTGCTTCCTGATCTCCCTTATCTCCCTTAATGCCCAACCGTTGCGCCCTCAACTTCACCTGCTGCCCAGATTCTTCTGCACAAACATAAAGCGTGGGATATCGCGTAGATAACTGATTTGCCGTCTGCAGCAACAGCGTCGATTTACCAATTCCAGGGTCGCCACCAATCAGCACTAGCGACCCTGGAACAATTCCACCCCCCAACACGCGATCGAGTTCCGTGTAGCCCGATGCCAACCGAGCTTCAGTGTGATCCGAAATTTCCGTAAGTTTTAAGGCAGAAACGGCATGAGCAGGGCTATTCTTAGTCGAAGTACGCCCATTGCCACCATTGACACTGCGAACACGAGTTGCCGTAGCAGTCTGCGCGGCAGGGCGAGCAACCTGTTCTTCTAGCGAATTCCACGTTCCACAGGAGGGACATCGACCAAAATATTGAGGCGATTCCGCTCCGCATTCATTACAAACAAAGGTCGATCGTACTTTTGGCATTTGCAAAAATTAATATTAGGTTGCTCTGCAAATCAGGTAAACATTAAGAAACTCTGAAGCTCAGCCAGAATAAGGTTTTTACGCCCTCAAAATGAAGAAACGAGTTACTATCTTTAATGATAAAGTACAAAAATTAAGGTTTATAGATTTGACTTCAAGGAGCGTTGCAAAACTTGGAAACTCATAAAGAAAAGATCCTGGTGGTCGATGACGAGGCAAGTATTCGCCGCATTCTCGAAACTCGCCTTTCCATGATTGGATACGATGTCGTGACGGCAGCAGATGGTGAGGAAGCCCTTGATACGTTTCGCAATGCCGATCCCGATCTAGTCGTTCTCGATGTGATGATGCCAAAGCTCGATGGCTATGGCGTTTGTCAAGAACTCCGCAAAGAGTCGGATGTGCCGATCATTATGCTGACGGCATTGGGAGATGTTGCCGATCGCATCACGGGGCTAGAACTTGGTGCAGATGATTACGTGGTCAAACCGTTTTCTCCAAAAGAACTCGAAGCGCGAATCCGCTCGGTTTTGCGTCGGGTGGATAAGACAGGGGTTACGGGTATTCCTAGCTCTGGTGTGATTCACATCAACAGCATTCGGATTGATACCAACAAGCGCCAAGTCTACAAAGGGGACGAACGAATTCGTTTGACAGGCATGGAATTCAGCTTGCTAGAACTCCTCGTCAGCCGCTCTGGAGAACCCTTCTCTCGGTCAGAAATTCTGCAAGAGGTTTGGGGTTACACCCCTGAGCGACACGTCGATACTCGTGTAGTAGACGTTCACATTTCTCGCTTGCGTGCCAAGCTTGAAGATGATCCTAGCAACCCAGAACTAATTCTGACAGCTAGAGGAACGGGTTATCTATTCCAAAGAATTTTGGAGCCTGGGGAGATCGAATAAGGTTGATGCCAGCTTTGGCGCTCCATACTCGACTTAAAATCTATAGCTGTTCAAAGCTTGTAACCGTAATTTGTCTAGGCAAGTAATCGGCTCCAAGCTTTTTTGCACAGAAGCCCATCGAAATGGTTTGGTTAGGCTGTACATCGCGCCTCTACTCTGGAGGCGTGACCGTATAGTGCGAATTTTGTTTCTCAAAAGTGCCGTTTCAACTTTGGGTAATCGCGGCTTGATGCATCAAAAATTTTAGCCGCCAGTTACTCACCACTGCTCGATTTGGATTCGTGACTTCCTGGCTAACGCAAAAATCCTTCCAGTCTGATTGAATCATCAGATTGACTTTAAGATCCCGTGTCTTACTCGGTTGATCCACCAACGATCATGTGGATGGCGACGCCGCTCGTCCATTCGCTGTAAAAGGATTAGATTAAACCCAATAAAACAGAAGTAAAGGGTAGGATTGCACTACCCTTTTTAAGATTGAATTACTTTTTTTCAGCACTCTCAATGTCGATCGCATATCGAGCGATCGCTAGGGTAATTCGTGCCTGCTCGGTTTCAGAAAGGTCTTCCCATGCCGTCGAACGTACACTGTTTGCTGCATCCTCGCCTCGCATTGAGTAGGCAAAAGGACGCGCCAGAACTTGCAAATCATCTTCTGCCCACCCAGGCAGCACGTCCTGCACACACTGCACTAACTGATCGGCAAGCGCGATGGAGGTCTGCGCCACTTGCTGAGCTTGCCGCGCGATCGCATTTAATAAATCCTGAGGAACATTGGCAAACTTATGTGATAGCGAAGTTTGCAGGGTTGTTGCCGAGAACAACTGATCGATATGGCTAAACAGAGACTGCGATCGCTCTGCAACATCTTGATCCGATAGCTCTAAAGTAAGCGCTTGCTCTAAATCATTAAAGAATGATTCTGACGCTGGATCGGCAGGATTCCAAGGATAAGGAAGTTTGCTCTTTGGCTGATCTAGTACCTCAAACTCATTTCCGTTCCACGTCACGCCTTCTGCTTTGAGCAGCGCATCGAGAAGATCTTGCTCTACATTGATTGAGCGATTAGAACGACTTGCTTCCTTACTCATAGCTGATGAATCCCGCGTCCACGAATTAAACTAGGTTTGCTTTCTAGAGCTACAGACTGCCCGACCTCGATTCCGTAACTGATCCTATAATTTCCGTTAAATCACGCAATGATGGGACAGTTTCTACAACGTCCTCCTCTCAGATCGCCTCTGACAGCATAACTGAAAATTCTAAGACAGAGTTCTGAGAACCCCCGAATTTTAGTTGCGCTCCGGGCTGCAACGACACCTCCTGATGGTGGACTTTCTGCCAGTCGCCAGCGACCGTGACCCACGTTCCATACCGAGAAAAATCTCGCAGAAAATAGGTAGGCTGATGAGCGCCTTCTGCCACGCTGCGATAGAAAATTTCTGCATGTTTGCGCGAGACGCCTGGTTCGCTTGAAAGAACAACATCATTTTCAGCACTCATGCCGACTCGCATCAAGCCGCCTCGAATCTGCCATACTCTGGACGTTTCGAGCGATCGCAGGGCAGCGATCGGCGTGGGTTGCCCAAGCTGACTAGGAGTGCGCGGAATCTGAGTTAAGCTTTCATCCGACGGCTTGATCAATTCCCCGTCAAACTCGGGATGCATGTAGAGGACAGGCAGTGTCCAGGCTTGATGATTAAACCGAAACAAAGTTAGTAAATGCTGCCGCGCCACGGCGACTGCTTGATCGATCGGCATTCGCTGAGCCAAGGCTTGAGCGAGAACTTCGATAAAGCTCAACGCTTCTTCATCCGTGATCGAATCGCGCATCGCTAAAACAGCCGGAACCCCGTGATGCAGCAGCACTTCTGCCAAACTACTCCGAGGAATCGCCTGATAGCCTTGCTGATCGGGTTGAGCGCCCCAACAGGCATTGAACACCGCTAATTTGACTTGACAGCGCGTGAGTACCTGCGCTAGTTCCGTTCCATTCATCGGCATATCAGGACGCAGAAACAGCATCCCGCCATCTGGTGCTGGAACTCCGTGCCCTGCATAAAACAGGACGTTGTACCGCTTGGCTTCTAATACTTCAATCAATTCTGCGGGCGTCGGCTGTAATAGAGTATCGACCCGACAAGGTGCCATCCGCCGTCCATTCCCGCTCGTTGGATTTAAAATCCGAGTCAGCGCGATCGCTTCTTGCTCTAGCCGCAGTCGGTTTAGGTCAGCCTTCTGAATTCCTTCTAGCGCACTAGAACTGGGCTGCACTCCCGGAGCTGCGTCTTGGCCCAACACCAGCAGAATATTCAAGCTTTGCTCAGAGCGCAGCGCAGGCAGCGCATCTACATCACTGGTCGTGCGACTAAAGAGAAGCTGCTGGCTCAGAGACACCGCTTGCTTGCCCGCATCACTCTGCATAATCTCCCACGGAATTTCAATCAAGGCGGGATCACGGACATCGATCCGGATCCGCAGGGATTTACCTTGCCCGATCGCGATTCCCTGACTTTGATCGAGGCTACTCTGAATCGGCCCATCAAATAGCCAATGCCATAGCCCAACTCCTAGCGTCTGCATCAGCCGCCCGCCCCGAGAAACGGGCTGTCCCAAAGGGGATTCGATGAGAACGGGGGGACGGGCTTGCGACACGTGAGGCACATCCGGCAAGCCCCGCGCCGAAAACAGCTCTTGCCAAGCCCACCAAAGCTGTGCCAGTTCATCTGACCAGATCGAGTCGTGCAGCACATACCCTGCTCGATAGGGCGCTTGGATGACATGAATGGCAAAGTGCGGCGCTTGGGTTGCCCGCAATCGTCCGATCGCTAAACTTAAGCAGGGAATGTCCGACACAGCCATGAATTCACTACAAATACTCAAACATGATGCTTCCCAAACTCAATCTTAAGGGCTAGACCCGCTAGAAACGAACTCTTCGTTCGGTTTCTGTCATTCGTTAGCGATTTGGCTTAGGAGATTCCCGTGGCGTGTCCGTGGGCGAAGGAGTTGAACTAGAAGTTGGACTCGTTGCTGAACTCGCTGGACTAGAGGTTGTAGTTGGACTCGGAGTTAGACTCGGAGAACCAGGAGTACACGCTCCTAACTGATTGGGCTGGAGGCTAAGGTCTTGGTTGATAAAGGGCGCGATCGCGCTTTCCTGTTGCCATCCGGTTTGTCCTGGGATGGCAAATCCACTATCAGGCGGAACCGAACACACTTTTAGCCCAACCCAAGTTTGCCCCTGGATGGTTCGCTGTCCCACTACCTGAAGAACACTGCCTGAAGGAATTTGTCCCACAATTTGTTGAGGCGAAAGGTTGATTGGCTGTTCAGGATTCCGTAAGAGCGGTAGTTTTGGACTCGCCGAATCCCGTTCGAGTTGCAGCAGCGATCCCGTTGATAATTTGACACTAGGAGACGGGGAGGGATCAGGAGCAACTGCTGTAGGCGTCGAGGGAGTGGCTAATGGGGGCGTTGGGATCACGGCTCGACGTAGCTCTGGAATCAGCAAAAGTGCTAAGAGTCCACCGAGTCCGAGTAATCCGAGAAAGGTAAAGATTGGGGCAAGCCATCGCCCTGATCGAGACGCGTTAGACGGTACAACAATTTGTGTCTTCAGACGGGACGGATTGGTGGTCGCTGCGCTAGGAGGTGTCTGGGGAAGAACCGCCGATTGAGCCGTAGACAAGATAGGAGCATCGCCCCGTTTTTGGCTAACTTGAAACCGCATGAGACCGATCGTCACGTTATCGTGTCCATTGCGAGTGTTAGCAATCTCGACTAATCGGCGGGCAGCGACTCCTAAATCGGCTTTGCCATCTAAAAGCGGCGCAATTTCGGTCTGCCAGCATTCCTCGACGCGATCGTTGTCGCTCAATCCATCGGAACACAGCAGAAACACACAGTCTTCGTCTATGACAAATCGCTGCACCGTGGGATGAAGATACGTTGAACTACTCATTCCCAAAGCTTGCACCAGAGAGCCAGAGGCGGGATGCTGGAGCGCCTCTCGGTACAGGGTATAGCCAAGCCGCACTTCCCGCGAGGCCACATCATCATCAAGCGTGACTTGATAGCACTCGGTGCGAGTGATGCGGTAGGCGCGGCTATCTCCCACGTGGGCAAGATAGAGCTGATGGGCAGAGGCTAAACCCATGACTACGGTTGTTCCCATACGCTGGCGCTCTTGCCGTCGTTCTAAGTCATTTTGTTGGCTGATGCTGTTGTTGGCGGCACAGACAGCTTCATCTAACACATGGGATACGCTGGCGGCGTCCATAGAATGGGAAGCATTTTTCTGGACTTCCTCGGCGATCGTTGCGATCGCGAGTCTTGACGCCACTTCTCCGCCTTCATGTCCGCCAATTCCATCACACACAATTACTAGAGGAAACGGCGCAGCATCGGTTGACGTGACAAAATTCGTGTCTTGGGGGGGATAGCAAGCGTCTTCGTTGGTCTGGCGGCTGGGTCCTTTATCGGTGTCGGTGGCGATGTGAACTTGACGATGCTGCCCGGTTGCATGGGTTGCCAATGCTTGATCGAGAATGGCAACCAAATGTTCTGGCGCTGTGATCTGCTCATCAATCAAGTTTTGGCAGAGGTCGCTCAGAAACTCTGCGATCGCGCTGTTAGATCGGGGTTGCCACTCTGCCCAGAGGTGTCCCAACTGAACGAGCGTAGGAGGCTGGCGATCGTGGGCTAATTCTAGCGATCTCACTAACGCACCATCAACTCGCAGCAATTCTGGAACAAGTAGGGTCGAGGCAACCTTCTCTGAATTCATCGGTTGCCAAAGCTGAGCAATTTGCCACAGCCAATTCAACTGACGCAACGCAGAACTGGATGGCCATTGACTACCGAGATCTGGCATCAGCATTCCGCTCAAGTCTTGACCTTGGCTAGACTTCGCTCCGCTTGAATAGATGGGGGCTTGCTCTAAGAGCAGAACAGCCATGTCCTCTGACTCAACAAAGCCGTAAATTTGAGGAATATGAATACGGTAAGGAAAAAGCCGCAAATAAGCTTCGAGACTCGGCGTAATATCTGTTGGTGTTTCTGGAACCAAACCAGGCGTTGTGTCTAGCAGAATTCTCTGACTTTTCAAAACATAGCGGTTAGCCACCCTATCGCCCGGACGAAGCGTTTCTAAACCAACGCCTACGGCCCAGAGATATCGCTTTGGCAGAGGCGTTTGGCAATTTGAGCAGATCTGACTGCTCTCTGCATTGGGCGTCTGACACAAGTAGTTAGGACACTGAATAGGCGAATCGTTTTGCATTGAGACTTACGCACTGACTAGAAAGGCGGACTGACTGGGAAGGTGGAAAAGGGCAATGCGGATTAGCTTAACATTCCACCGAAAACAGCAATTGCCGCCTTTCTATGTTATCCCGCGTAGGTTATTCCACTTAATTTCTACTTGACGCCAGGCTGAACCCATTGGAGGAATACTGGCGTCAACGCTGCGTCCATGAAGAACATATCGACCAATTAATATCGATCAATATAGACTCACCAACATCAACAGGATAAACGACTAGGTATTTGCGCTTTCCCCAGATCCACCTAGAATTGAGAGGGGAATAAGTAGATATACACAGCGGGATAATGGATATGGCAGAAAATGAGTCTAAAGTTTCATTCTCTCAGGCTCAGTCGCCATTGTCAGAACGGGAACTCCAGGTCATCGAACTCGTGGCGTCGGGGTTTACGAATCTAGAGATTGCTGAAAAGTTGGAAATTAGCAAGCGAACGGTAGACAACCATATCAGCAATATCCTGACCAAAACGGGGACCGATAACCGTGTGGCGTTGGTACGTTGGGCGCTGCAATGGGGCAAAGTGTGTATTGATGAAGTGAACTGCTGCACCCTGCCGCCATACAACCCTAATCAGGACAAAGCCTCGTCTTAGAGGATGTCTGAGAAGTCTACAGACTGCATTTTGTTCATGAAGGAATAGGCGTTTTAGACGTTAAGCTTTAACGCAGAAATAAGGGTTTCAACTCCTTCAGCCTTTTCAGACATCTTCTTAGAAGGGTTTGAGTCTAAGGGATTGAGTTCAATAGAGTTCAATAGTGGGGGCTTCCCCAACGTAGCGATCGTACACGAGGTGCAAACGTTGAAATATTCCATCCGAAATGCTCGGCTTCCTTTGGCGGTTTACCGAGAGATTGCGGCTCATCTCTCTCAACTTGAGGGCGTGAAGACCGACCTGACGCCACAAACTTCTCAATCCTTTGAGTACACGGCAAGCCAAATTGGTAGTTTAGAGATTCAACTTTCTGATCCTGCCGAGGCAGAGGGGAAAGTTGAACAAATTTTGGCGTACTATAGCGATCGCTTTGGTGCGTGGGAACGCCAGTCAACCTAAATAATATTGAAATTTCAAAAGCGCAATGGCTTCAATTCAAGCAATTCGAGGAACGCGGGACATTTTGCCCGGTGAGATTAGCGATTGGCAAACGATCGAATCGGGGGCTCGAACGATTCTAGGCTGTGCCGCTTATCAGGAAATTCGCACGCCCCTGTTCGAGCAGACCGACTTATTTGAGCGGGGCATTGGCGAAGCAACGGATGTGGTCGGCAAGGAAATGTACACCTTTAAAGATCGCGGCAATCGCTTTCTTACCTTACGCCCTGAAGGAACGGCAGGCGTTGTGCGATCGTATGTTGAACATGGGCTTCACGCTCAGGGCGGGGTGCAGCGATTGTGGTACACCGGAGCCATGTTTCGCTACGAACGTCCCCAAGCCGGACGGCAGCGCCAGTTTCATCAGTTAGGCGTGGAAGTATTGGGCAGCAGCGATGTGCGAGCCGATGCCGAAGTCATTGCGATCGCTAACCAAATTCTTCAAGCGATTGGCTTAAAAAATCTCTCGCTGCAACTGAACTCGATCGGAGACGCGAACGATCGCAGTAACTACCGGGAAGCGCTCGTCTCGTATCTGACGCCCTTTCAAGACCAGCTTGATCCCGATTCGCAGCACCGTTTGAGCCGGAATCCGCTCAGAATTTTAGATAGCAAAGACGCTAACACCCAAGCCATTCTCGACAAAGCACCCAGCATTTTGGAGTATCTCAGCCCCAATTCGCAGAAACGGTTTGAGCAAATCCAAGCGCTCTTAAGTGATTTGGGCATTCCGTCCACAATTAATGCTCGCCTTGTGCGCGGCTTAGATTACTACACGCATACCGTTTTTGAGATTCAGTCAGAGGACTTGGGCGCTCAAGCGACGGTTTGTGCGGGCGGGCGCTATGACGGGTTGGTGAGCCAGTTAGGCGGACCCGAAACGCCAGCCGTTGGTTGGGCAATGGGGTTAGAACGCTTGGTCATTCTTCTACAGCAGCTTCAAGCTCAAAAACTACCGACGGTTGACTTTTATATCGTTTCTAGGGGCGAAGCGGCAGAAGCTCAAGCCCTAAAGCTGGCTCAAGCCCTTCGCCAAAGCGGATTCAAAGCTGAATTGGATCTCAGTGGCAGCGCCTTTGGTAAGCAATTTAAGCGTGCTGATCGCAGCGGAGCCGCCGCGTGTTTAATTCTGGGTGATGCAGAAGCTGAGGCTGCAACGGTGCAACTGAAATGGCTGAAGAGCGGAGAACAAAGCGCGATCGCGCAAACAGAGTTGCTGAGTAATCTCGATCAGCTAAGGCAGCAACTTAGCCACACAACAGCGTTAGCACAAAAGCATCAGTAGAGAGCAAAGAATTGCATTTCCCGTTCTGCAAAAATCTCCAGTTTTTATCACCTACTTAACTTAAAGACATTGCCTTGATGAGATGGCGACGAATTCATCAGAGCAACCGTTCGTTGATCGATGAGCGGACTGTAACGATTCGATCAATTTTCTACTTCGCCTGTTGTGACAGAGTGAACTTTTCTAAAGACTTTGTTATGGTTTTCACCTTTTTCTCCTTAGAATGAATCTCGAATTCTTTTTGTTCTTTCCAGAATTATTAGGAACTATTAAAAATATGACTGAACAAGTCGTTAAGCCTTACCAGGGAGATCCCTTTGTAGGAAATCTCTCCACACCCATCAACGATTCTTCGTTCACCCGTGCGTTTATTGGCAACTTGCCAGCTTACCGCAAAGGTCTCTCGCCTCTGCTGCGCGGTCTAGAAATTGGCATGGCGCACGGCTATTTCCTCGTCGGACCTTGGACAGTCTTCGGACCATTGCGCGATTCTGACGAGGCTGCTCTAGGCGGATTGATCGCGGCTGTTGCCCTTATCTTGATTGCAACACTTTGCCTCTCGTCCTATGGATTGGCCACCTTTCAAAAAGACAGCGACGACTCCTCCACAAATTCGCTTCAGACCTCAGAAGGGTGGAGCCAATTTGCGGGTGGATTCTTTATCGGCGCAGTCGGCGGTGCGTTTGTGGCTTACCTGCTGCTAACCAATCTTCCGATTCTTGACTCTATTATGCGCGGCGGCTTCAACTAAACAAGCTGTGCGACGCTCAGTCACTTCAATCTTGCTGTTTGAGTCTGATTTTCAACAATCAGGCTCTTTTTCATGGTCTTTATCTCCGAGAGTTAGAGGTAACTTTCGCAATCCGTAGTCAAATCGTCGAACTTGGTCTACTCTTAGAACTACAAATTTCGGTGGGAAGCTCCTTAGCCATGCCTGAGACAGCAGAATGGGAATTTCTGTTACAGCAAGAAGGCGATCGCTCGTGGTTGCCGCTCGAATCGCCAGATGTGGAGATTTTGGAAGGTCGATATCGGATCATGGCGCGATCGCAGCGTCAGAATGCGACGATAGACATTCAGATTGCTTATGAAGATTTCGACGACGATCCACCGAAGCGACGCACCCAGAAGCGGACAAATCGAACCAACCAAAATGGCTTGCTAGTCGTGATTCCTTACACCACGCTGAAGCCAGGAGCTTGGGAAATTGTTTGCTCTAATACCGATCTAGTGACCGATTTGTTAGGCAATAGCTCAAAGCACACGGTTAAGCTCCACGTTCTGAGTCGCGACTCGGATACGCTGGACCACTGGGATTCAGATTGGCAAATCTCTGCTGCCCAATCAACCGATGCAAAGGCTGATACTGCCTCTAGCATCGCATCGACTTCTAGCGAAATAACAGCGCACTCTAACAAAGAAAGTTCAGCCTCCTCAGAAGAAACTGCCGAGTTTGAACCGTTGCCGTCTTTAGAAGACATCGTTGAGCTTGAACCACTGCCGGTTTCAGAATCCGACACAGTAGAGCTAAGCGATACCATTCCTCCCATTCCTGAACCCGAAGTTTCCGAAATTAACGACTCTGAAATTGATGTCTCCGAAGCCGAAGTCTCTGAAATTGATGTCTCCCAATCTGAAATAGCTGAAATCTCTCCATCATCGGCATCAGATGATATCGCTGAGATAGAACGATTGCTTTCTTCAGACGCTGAAGATTCGTTCTCACTGGCTTCAACAGAACTCGTTGAGCGATCGCACAATACCGATGAACTTGCTCTAGAGTCCAACGCAGATCCGCTAGTTGCTTTAGAAGAATTGGCTGAAGTTGAACAATTACTTTCGTTTGAGATCGACGAGATAACTGAAACCGATACCATGATTGCATCGGAGGAAGAACGGTCTTTGGCGCTAAGGGAGACGCCTGCAACGGAGGAAAATTTTCTAGCGATCGACCCTCAAGAAGACGCTGATTCTTCGGTTGAAGATTGGCTTGAGCAGGCTGAGCAGATGTCTCAACAGATTGCCGATGAGGTGCTGCAAGAATACGGACTGTCGCCCGACGACCTGACAATCAGCAGCGAATTCGCAGACATCCCGCTAACCAACCTTCCCTCTCTTCCTCCCTTACAGATTGAACTTACGCAAAGCACTTACATTGCTCGTCGCGGCGAAACCCTCGTTTTAACTGGGCAGATTACACCCACCGAGGAGGTTGCAGGCGATGTGCCAATGTTAGCTTCCGCTCTGCTAAACGTGGTGCTGCGCGATCCTCAAAGCGGTGAAACGCTGCTCGAAACTCAAGCAGCAATTGCGAGTCAGGCTTTGCCTACCGATTTGACCTATCAACTCACTCTACCTTCTGAGTTGACCACTCAACTGGTCTTGGGCGAGGTGACGCTCTACGACATGACTCCCGACGAAGAGAGTGAGTCGTTCGGACTGATGCGAAGCGCCAGCCGAATTTTGGCAAGTCAGCCTTTTACCCTCACAGCAGACGCCGCAGACTTACTAGATGCGATCGCAAAGCAAGCGGCCTCTAACCTCGCGGCGCAGGAAGCGGAAGCAGCACGACAGGCAGAAGCATCTGAACAGCTTCGTCTTGCGGCGGAGACTACAACACCTCCCATCGCGCAACCTGCTCCTCTCGATCTCGCCTTTCTCAGCATGGTTGAACCCGTGCGATCGATGCAGTTCGAGAGTTTAGCAGCCACTATCAAAGAATCTTTGCCCCCCCAGCTTTTTACAGCGTCTACTGATGCAAAGCGCAAACGGTTAGACTTACCCGATTTCTCATCCCCTAAAACCGATTCAAATGTGCAGAATCCGTTTGCTTTAGAAGAGTTTGAGTTCGGTTATCCCGACGTCGAGCAACTCAACTTATTTGATGCGCCAGAGCCAACCGTAGACTTAACGGCCTTGAAAGCCGCCGAGGCAGATTCAGAATCCGAAGAATTCGTACCGCTTCAAGAGGTTTCAGAGCAGATTTCACTGGATGAAGCCAGTCAAGACGATGCGCCTCAACCGCTGGAAGATACAACGCTCGTTCAATCTAGCTTTCAGGCTTTGAATCTCCAGGATCGGTTTCTCGATCGCCTCAATTCGCTCGCCTCCGATCCAAACCCTTCAACTGAGCCGACCTCATTAGACCTAACGTCATTGAACACGTCATTAGATAGTGAGGAATCGGCATTATTTTCGAGTACCTCTGACACATCGAAAGCTTTGGAGCCAGATAGAGCAGGTTCTGAAGATCCGCCCTCAGAACCACCACCTGTTCTATTTGAAGATCGCAACTTCAGAAACTCATTTCCCGAAGCGGCTCCGACCGATGAGTTGTCCAGCGATGAAATCGTTGTCGATAGCGAACCGATCTTACCCCTGGCTAAATTAACGCTGTCCTTCGCTCAAAAGCCCTCTCTAGTAGAGCTGCACCCGGCCAACAATCCATTTCTACTCCCTGAGAATCAGCCTGTCCCAGTACCCGTTTTAGAGGGGATCGAAACTGAGTTAATCGGAGGGCAACCCTTCTCTGTGCGGGTAACGCTTCCCGATATCTTGCCTAAAATCTATGTCAAGCTTTGGATTCATGATCGCCAGAGCCGCATTTTGCTCAATAGCCCTCGCTGGGTGTCAGAGTTTACACCCAACGGACTTGAAGCGGTAGAAGCGATCGCTCAACTCACCGTCCCGTTGGGCAGCATCGAAATTGAAGTGAGTGCGATCGCGATTGAAATGACCACGAACCGCGAAAGCCACAAAGCCTCCCTCGACCTTTCCGTGACTCCCCCTGACTTTGCTGACTTGACCTTAGACGAGGAAGACGAGGTGGAAGACTAGGTTGTGTTGATAATTATGTGAAGTTGGGCTGAATAAGCTAAAAGGCGA
>NZ_JCACKG010000093.1:0-13969 GCF_059505265.1 Myxacorys chilensis
GAACAGCTATTTCTAGGACGTCCCATTTCCCTGAATCTTCAGCCTGAGTAGTTACAAAATTTCAATCGCACAGCGGAAGGAGTTGAACTCCAGGATAAACTAGCTGAAGAGAAGAGGGTGAGAGAGGAGGGCGTTAAGCGTATTTCGACGCTAGAACAGGAAATTAATCAGAAGAAGAATGAGTGGAAAGTACAGCATAAAATTAATGAAGATTTTCGAGAAGAGCTTTCCCAAGAAACTAAAAAACGCGGGCTTTTCGAAATTTATCAAAAAAACAAAAAACAAAAGCAGGAAAATAATAAGCTCAGAACTTTAGAGGAAGAGCAATTAAATCTTCAGAGTCGTTTAATAGAAGATAGGGCTTCTGTTGCAAGGAGTATTGTATTAAACAAAAGAGAAATTGAGCAATTACGCTACTTAGCTCAAAAATCATATCCGCAATTAGAACAAACGAAGAAGGCAGCAGACAAAGCGGTTAAGAAAGCTGAAGCTTTTCTTCGGACGAAGCTTCAAGAGCGACTTACTCTTGTTGCTAACAAAGAATTGCAAGGGTTGAAAGCTCCAGACAATGAAGAGCTGCCACCCTGGTTTTCTGCGTGGGGAATTACAGAAGTTTTTGCTTCAAATTATGCAGTTGAGACAACACCTAGGAAGAGATTAGCGCGTCTTTTGGAGGAGATGCCCGGTGGTAGCATCGGAATTACTGGACCTAGAGGAGCTGGCAAGAGCACATTGATGCGGTCATTTTGTGGAACAAGTTCTCCTAGCGAGTTGAAAGAACGCAGTATTGCTTCCACAATGCTTTCAGCTCCTGTAAAGTATGAAACACGCGATTTTGTTCTTCATATTTTCTCATCAATTTGCAACTTGGTGCTTGCAGATTACGCTCACGAAACAAATAGTATTAACAAGTCAGAGAGAACTGAAGCCAACTCTGAAGAGGACAAATTTGATAGAAAGCCTGAAGAAATAACTTCGTCTTTGAGTAGTAATCTTAGCAGGAATATAAATCAGTTACTCGGGCGACGGGCCTTACTTGTAGTCAAGCTCTTAGGCACGATCTTAGTAATATCAAGCTTTCAACTTGCTTATACTTCTACATTTAGATTACCTCAATATGACAAAGCAGTTCCTGAAACAGCAGCATTAAATTCTCCTCAGCCTGAGCCTTCACCTCAGAACGCCAACGAAAGACCTCTAAACGTTGATTCTCTTCAGAAGACTATGCCACCAGATATAGCGTTACTCAAGTATTTTACGGCATTAGGAATTACACCAAGTTCTGCGTTTCTGGGAGGAATCATTCTATTAATTTTAGAGCTTTTATCTTTACCTTCACTGGCAAAGGATTATTTATATAGATCAAAGGTTTATTCATATAGATCAGATGACTCTGAATTAAGCTCGTCCAAATCAAGGTTAATCGAAGAAGCGAAATCATACTTGAAAAGTATTAAATTTCAGCAAAGCTATACATCGGGTTGGGCAGGATCGCTAAAGCTTCCCATTCTATTAGACACGTCAGTCAATCAAGCAACTACGCTCTCAAAGCTGCAAATGACATTCCCTGAAATCATTCATGAATATAAGAAATTTGTTCAAAGTTTTCTAGATATTACAAAAGGTTCACTAATCATTGGAATTGATGAGTTAGATAAGTTAGATGCTGACAAAGTTCAAATTTTTCTGAACGACATTAAAGCACTTTTTGGAATAGAAAATTGCTTTTACTTAATTTCCGTTTCAGAAGATGCGATGAGCAGTTTTGAGCGTAGAGGCATCCCTTTTCGCGATGCATTCGATAGCACATTTGATACGATTATTCATATAGATTACCTTACTCTTGATGAAGCCAGAAATCTCATTGATCGACGGGTACTTGGGCTACCTCGATTGATGTTCTACTTCATCTACTGCTTCTCAAGTGGATTAGCTAGAGACTTAATTCGCTCATGCCGTAGTTTATTGGAAGAAGTTGATTTTGATCGTCCAGAGTCCTTCCAAAAGATTTCTGCTCCAGAGCTTTATGAAAAGGCAATTTCTAGAGATATTGAAGCAAAGTTGCGTTCAATTTATATTGAAGCGAAAAAAGTGACTGTAGAATCTTCTGCGAGCGATTTCCTAGAAGCAACTCGTCAGCTAGAGCAGCTTATTATGACGGGTTTATCATCAAAGGCTTTATTAGAGGTTTGTCAAAAATTAAGCTATGAACCTACAATGAATAACTTTAACTCCAGTGCTAGTTTGGAAAACTTAAGGATTGATCTAACAGCTTACTTATACTACATGGCAACTTTATTTGAAATCTTTGTGGAGAGGAGTTGCTCTAAAATACTGAATGGCTCAACTAAATCACTTGCTTACTTGAGTAACTTAACAAAAGCTCGACAATTCTTCACCGTGAACCCAAAATTCGCTTGTTTGCTAATCTCCGATTTTCGACAAACCCAACGCTTAGAGATTGACTTATAGTCCTCTTCCAACTGAAATTTGTCCAAATGTTAAACGAATTGCAGTTGGAAGAGCCAGCTACCAATTGGGTTAGTGGAGCGACGGAACCCGACAGCGTCCGTTACTCAGAGCCGCCCTACTTAAAAATTCTAATCTCAATATAGATTTTTATGAAGGTGGCATGGCCGTTGTCGACGGGTTGTAAACCATACTGTCCAAAGTACAAGCAAACTAACAAATCGATGGAGCGGCGAGCTAAGAGGCTTTGGCTTCGTTTCAGGTTTATCTGTCGCCGATCAACAGCAATGCTATCAAGTTATTTTCTCAGTTTTTAGTCTTCTGCCATAATCGCAGCGCCAACCTCATACAGAACCCTTGCCCTTCTGCGGGGTACAGACTGTGTGAAAACTCGAGAGGAAGTACAGATGAGCTACCCTGAGAAAGTGTTTCTAATCCACCAATGAGATGCCTCATATCCAAGGGCGAGATCGGCACAGCGAAGTGCAGTTTCCGCCTACATTAGATGACTATATTGACGCTGAAAACCCGGTGCGGTTTATCGACGCATTCGTGGACCAACTGGACTTGGCAGCATTAGGATTCGTGCGAGTGGCGGCGGCAGTGGAAGGACGACCTGGCTATCATCCGGGTGATCTTCTCAAGCTCTACCTGTACGGCTACCTCAATCGCATCCGCTCGAGTCGAGGCTTGGAGCGTGAGACCCATCGGAATGTGGAACTGATGTGGTTGCTCAAACAATTGCGTCCAGACCACAAGACAATTGCAGATTTCCGCAAAGTTCACAGCGATGCACTGCGAGGAGTGTGTCGGCAGTTCACGCAACTGTGCAAAGAATTGGAGTTGTTTGGCGGTGAGTTGGTTGCAATTGATGGCAGCAAATTTCTCGCAGTGAACAGTCGGCGACGCAACTTCACTGTGGACAAGCTCCAGAAGATCCTCAAGGAGGTCGATGAGCAGATCGAGGGCTACCTGAGTGAGCTAGAGCAACAGGACGCAGCAGTCCCCGCTCTTGAGCAGAGCGAGCGCCTTCAGCGCAAACTAGAACGGCTCCACGAGCGCAAAGCCAAGCACGAAGCACTGCAAGCGCAGATGACCGAGTTGGGACAGACACAACTCTCGCTCACTGACGCAGACAGTCGCCGCATGGTGGATGGACCCCACGCATCGATCTGCTACAACGTGCAAACAGCGGTTGATGCAAAGCACAAGTTGATTGTGGCGCATGAAGTCACGAATGAGGTGAGTGATCAATTGTGGCTTGCAGCCATGGCATTGCAAGCTCAGGAGGTGATGGACGTTGAGGAAATCGAAGCCGTCGCCGACCGGGGCTACTATGACAGCCAGAATGTGAAGCAATGCGTCGATGCTGGGATCACCCCTTATGTTTCAAAGCCTCCGACCTCGAAGAACGGACCGCTCGGACGCTTTACCAAAGAAGCCTTTACTTATGATGGAGAACTGGATGTCTACCGCTGTCCAGCAGGCGAAAGATTGACATTTCGATTCGAGGCAACGCAAAAAGGACGGATGATGCGCAACTATGAATTGCCTTCTCGGGTCTGTCGCAATTGTGAGCTGAAGATGCAGTGTACAGATGCGGCTCGTGGGCGCAGGATTAGGCGTTGGGAGGATGAGTCCTTATTGGAGGAGATGCGAGATCGAGTCAAGGCAAATCCGCAGCGAATGAAGCAGCGTCGAGAGATAGTCGAGCATCCGTTTGGGACGTTGAAGTGCGGGATGAATCAGGGGTACTTCTTGTGTCGTGGACTGACGAAAGTCAGGGGCGAGATGAGTTTATCGATTCTGAGTTACAACTTGAAGCGAGTTTTCAACATTTTGGGAACTGAAGCGATGATAGCTGGATTAACAGTAAAGAAAACGGTAAAGGAGTAAGATTTCCATTGTAAATCTCCTGATCTTGAACCGCTAGAAATAATTGGCGATGATAGGGAAATGCAATCGGTTCTCATCGAGAGAAGAATAATTCCGATTAGAGCAGCCTTCTGAGTTTTTACACAGTCTGGGGTACGCAGAAGTCCAACTTAAAAGCCGCATTCTCTCGTCAAGATGCCCCCTGATGACGAACGAGAGAATGCGGCTTCTGAACTATCACCTTTCGGTTATATAGTCCAAATCTAGTCCACCTCAAAATTGTGGCTAATATCTACTAAATTTGAGCCTTCAGAGGAAATTACACCTTTAGGGGCAGTCTCTATGGCTCCGGCGCTGGCATCCCCCACGATCGCCACATTGCGCCCAATCTCTAGCGCAATCTGTTGCAAGGCGATCGCCGTTGAATGCTTATTCATCATCCCCGCTTCGTGCAGCCAGAGCCGCACTATGCCTTGAGTCGTTTGAACTTCAGAATCTAATTGCTGGCTCATCGTCTTTTCTCAAACGCGGTTGTTTTCGCTAAGAAGTCCTCTAAGTCTTCGACTCGGTGATCTGTTTCAGTTTGCTCGTTAAGCTGGCGCGTTCTGAGGTGCTGAAGTGCCTCTTTCACATTGTTGAACCCTAGAACAATACAGTCATTCATGCGACCGAGCTTCTCATCTCCCAATTGCCCATTATGCTGAACAACGAGATTCAACTCTCGTAGGTCAGTTTTCATTGCCGCAACGGTGGTCGAGGCTTTCCAGACAAACGCCATGATACCGAAGCAAAACGAGAGCACGCTGATCAAGATTCCGATCACTTCAGGTTTTAGCATCAGATTGAGCCTCCAGTTCACCTAAAAAGGTTCGCAATGCCGCCGCGATCGCTTCTCGGCTGCTCAGTTGCCCGATCGCAATTTGGAAGGCGATGAAGGCGATCTGCTGCTTCAGTTGACGAGTAATTTTCATGATTGCATTCTCCATTTATCCGCCGCGTCACCAATAAACATTAGTGTAGGTAAGGCCGCATTCAGTGCTGCGATTAACTCTTCTTTCGTGCCAAATATCGCGTGATACTGCGGCAAGTTCTCCCACTGCTCAGCCAGTAGCGCTACATCGTTAGGCGTCACCTGCAAGGGTTCAGAATCCCTTGTCACGTGTTCCATGCCATCGCTCGATTGAACAACCGTAGAACGCCAAATTTCAGCTAGTGTTGACCCCTTGACGATGATTTCCTCTGTACGTCTTAGCGTACTGCGAGTGATGGTGACTCCTTGGGACGTGTAAAACATGTGATTTTGTCTCTTAAGCTGTCGTGTTGTTCGTGAAGTAACCCTGATTGCCTAACTTAGTTAGCAGATCGCCTAGTGCTATATTTCCGCCTCTAGAACCTGTAATACTTGCTTTACCTCCAGGGGTAGCGCCTCTCATCCCTAACGCACCACTTGTAGAGCCTACTGTTATCGCGCCATCAAAAGCGACTCTCAACCCTATAACCCCGGCTGCTGATTTGACTTGTAGTAAATCTGTTGTTGCGCCTGCGTCAGGTTGAATGACTAGCGTTTTACGAGTATTGCTAGCTATAGCGGTATTTAACGAGTTGATTTGAGCTTGCAAGTTATCGATCAACTCAAATAAGACTTGCCCTAGTTCCTCTAAATCTGAAACCGTCGCAAAGCTGCTATGAGCGTATGTTGATAGATGCTGAGATAACAGATTGCTAGCTACTCCAGAATCCTCTTTACTGCTTACGCTTTGTTGAACACTCCATAGCGACTGACTTAAGGTAACAAGACTCTGATTCGTAGAGGCGATGCTAGAAGCATTGGCAGAGATTTGTTGATCAATCGAGTCTAACCTTTCATCAATAACCGACTGCAACGCTACCCATTCAATCGAGCCGTTGTCATCGGCAAATCTAAGTGATTGACCTGTAAGCGGCTTACTAGCGGGAAATTTAAGGTTATAGTTCTCAGCTAAACCTCTAACAAATAACTGAACAAATTTATCACCCTTGTCCAGTAACCGCAGAATTAGAAATCTACTCATTTCACTTATAGATCACGACCTTATAGAATCCCTCTAGCGGCTCTAGTGGGCTGAAATCAAAAATAAGATTGCTGTCATCTGCAATGGTGACATCTGCGACTTCAAAATGGCGCTTATTGCTGTCCCAGACATCGTAAGACACGAATTCTTCTTGTAGGTCGTGAGTCGCAATGAACAAGCCATTCTCTAGCTGATCTTGGGTTACTGTAAACACTCGCTTGTTTCTGTTCAAGTCGTAACCCTCTAGATAGTCGATCGCGATCGTCCAGTTGATTTTGTAATGCCTAGACCGCCTCACCGCAATGCTAGAAGAATAAAGCCAATTAGGAGATTCACCCAGGTCTAGAATTAACGTCTCTTTGTCACTAAAAAAGTGACGCAGGTAGAAAATTTCTTTAACGCCTGCATTCTCTCTGCTTCTAGCAATCCATCCTTTTGAAACAAAGGGAGTGGGACTGGTTGACAGATTCCTGATTCTAATAACCTGAGCGTCTACGGGTAAGGTGTACTGCCAGTCTCTAGTAATAATGCCTTCAAAAAGTGTTGTCCAACCCATGCTTTTTACTGCTGACTTTACCGTTACCCGTCATGCTTGTTAAGCGAGAAAACAACATTACGTTACTTCATCGTGTTATTTTCCCGCTAATTAAAGCACGTCCCCACAACGACAGGTAATTCAAGGATTGACTGCCTTTCTTCGTATTCCCCACCTTCTAGGTATTCCTCCAATTCGTCTTCATTTACCGAGCGTGGCAATCCATCCGTACCGATAACGCATACAGGAGAAACGTTACCGTAAAGGATGTCCCAAGCTCTAATTAAAGTTTGCTCAAATTCAAAGGAACCAGGAAGGAGGAGAATAGAATCCATTGGTCAAACCTTGTTACTGGACGAGTTGCTTACCTGCGTTGATGATCGTCCAACCTGCGGGTAGTCCTGTCCCTACAGCATCGTCATCCACAAACGTAGAATAGGATTCTTCGCGCTGTTCAGCACCATCACCGATGGTAATAAGCTTCCGTGCGCGTTGAGGTCGTGGGAAGTTTGTTCCCGTGACGTAATCCTTCTCGGTCGCGACGCAGTCTTGGATACCTAAATTAGCTCGATCCGCGCCAATTGCGGTATAGGTAGCAAGCGGCATTTTCCACGCATATTTGATAGTGTCCACTTCAACAAAAACCGCTTTGCTCCTGGTGCTAGAGCGTTGCGGCTTGATGAATGGCGAGCTGAGATTCCATTTTGCAGCCAACAAGGTCGCTCTCTGCTCAATTGAGTAGTAAGAATTGGTTCCACCCTTGGAAGCTCTACCAGGTTTCGGTGTGTTTGCACCAAAGACCAATTTTGCCGTCCCTCCTACTGCCGCAGCTTGGCCTAGAGCTGTACGCGCCGCCGCCTCAGTATTCGTCAAGAACCCATATTTGATTGTTGCACCCGTGAACGGAGTCACCATGACCCGATCGCGAGACTTGCGCGGATTGCCCATCTGAAATGACCTCTCTAAAGAACCAGCAAGAATCGTAAATCTACGTCTACCTTGCCCAGTAGAATTAAATTTGCAACACCATACAGGGAAAGGTTTCTGCCCGTTTCTGCATATATAACCCTATGGGTTATGAGTTCTCAAAGTAGTTCCAAGTTGACTTGAAGATTGAAATATCGGTCTACTTCAAAACTGGACTTTCGGGAGGTTCTGAGTCGTGATACATTTCTAACTTCTGCGTAAAATTAGCGTATCCCTTCCCTTCTAGGTCTACATAATCGGGGTCAGTACCGTCCGTCTGTCGAGTCAGTAGAGTGGCATAAGCGGGAAAGACTCTAATCGTGTCTTTCTTTAACTTAATATTTCTGTCCTTCTCTTCGGTTATGGACAGCGTTAGGATTTCCGTGGTCGATAGCGTCAGCAGTTTTCTGAGGGTGCTTTCAGCTTCACTCGGACTCGCGCCATAGACGGCCATCTGACGCCCGTTCTTGAGGTTCGCCGTGCAGCGATACTTGCCCCATTCAAACGGCGTCATGGCCAGCTTGATTTGCTCCCATGTCAAGCCTATTTTGACATCTGGAATGTTGTAATTGACCGTCTTGATCAGATTCCCCTCGGCACTCCGATAAGGGGGTTTCTCCTTCCCTCTGAACGTAACCGATAGTTTACGGACGTAAGGATTCGCCTTGACGTAATCGATCAGGGGATACCCTACAAACTGTCCAATTTCACGATTACGAACTAGTTTGCTGGTTCCAAGAATATTCGTAGCGATCGGTTTGAGTTCACTGGCTCTACCACGCAGGACGATAGATTCATCGTCGTTTCGCTGGTCCGGCTGGAGTTCTATCAGCTTCTCTTTCCCGTGGTGCGCCGCCGTCGCCAATTTACTCGCCTTGAATGCCTCCTCAATGCCAAACGTAACGACATATAGCGCTTCAAATACAGAATCCTCTACTCCTTCTTTTAGTCCCGTTAGAAAAGCCTTTAGAGTCGCATCAGGGACGCTCTCAATTTTCTTTTCGATTTGATCGCTAATAATCCAGGGTTCTTTGTACTCGTTGATTGGTTTTGCCCCAAATAGCCTTAAACGCCTCATGGTCAGCATCGCCTGAATCATCGCACTCTCACCCGCTTTCGTCACAGCCGTGTTCACGAGTCCTAGCAGTTTAGAGCGCAGCTCCTCTCCTCCCTCTTCTGCCAATTTGAGTAGAACGTGTCCGGCGATAATTGGGAACTTGAAGGTCGCAGCTCCGGCGATCGCGATCGCCCCTAACCAGACCGCGCCACTGCCCACTAATTCACCGAGCGACGTGACGACCGCTAGGCCGTTTTGCTTGATTTGGTTTTGCAGCATGGCGTCCGTTTGCGCCCAGTCGTAGGTGTAGATCGTCAAAATCGCAGAAATAAACCATTGACTTAACTTGCTAAGCGCCCAACCTCCGATACTGACGATCGCGCTGAGAGCAAACCCTAGCAGTTTTTTCCCCGCGTTAAACAGGAAATCTAAAACTCCTCCTTCCCCGGCTCCTCCACCCGTGGACAAGTCCCCATCCTGCTCACGAGTCAACGCGCCATAGATATCGATCAGTTTTTCGCCGGCGAGATCTTTCGCCACTTTACTGAACAGTTGAGATCGCGTGAGCGTGAGTAGTCCTGTCTCCATAACGCCTTTACTTTCTTTCTGTGAAACAACGTGAGGCTAGTGTTCCACTGACTGATCCATTGGATGACACTTAACCGTCCGCTTGATCGCTGGGTTTAAGGTAGCTTGTTTTGTCCCGAGCTTTAGTCGTGGCGTCTCCTGGGTTTTTCAGTCCTGCCGGTGTTTCGTTCAGGTACTGAATGAACTTATCCCAGTCCTCATCGCTTTCCGCTATCTCGTCCTTAATTTTGTCACCGTCTAGCTTTCCGGCGAGTGCCTTTTTGGTCACGGCGGCACGGGTCATGCCGGCAACAATCAGCAACTGATTGAGCTTAGAAATGATGTCGTTGTCGTCCGGCTCTTTTAGGACAATCGATTGGATGTCTACCTCTGATTTCTCCAGAAACCCCTTCACCGACTTGCTACGCGGGTCGATTGGGATCTGTAGTTTTTTGCTGCTAGTCTCAAACTTGAACCCTAAGAAGTCGCTGATTGCCCGGAGGTAGTCTACGGCTAAGCTGATTTGCGCTTTATTCTGTACGGTTTCACCGACATTTTTGATCGCCACTTCTGAGATTAGGTCGGTATCGCTATCCAGCGAGAGGAGTAAGCCTACAATTTCGCTGACAGCTTCTGACAAATTCTCAATCTCGATCAACTTCTCTGTGCCTGTAGCATCCTTGTATTTGATATTCAAGGGGTAGTAGCCTAACGCGCTGTCAATCTGCCTAAACTGCCAGTTTTGATAGTCTACTAACGTGTAGATTTTTTCTACCTCTTCTACCTCATTAGCCTTGAGATGAATCTTTTTAGGCATTGATGCCGGTAAGCGATGAAATCCCGCTCTAGCAAATGATGGTGTTTGTAGTGCGTTGACATACCCTAGCAAGTTTCCGACTTGAAAGGTTGCTACGTCATTACCTACATAGTGTGTTGCTGTTACCTCCTTAATTTTGGCTTCTGGGTTGATTGACATATTAGGTGTATCGCTATCGCCACTAAACCAAGTAGCACCTCCTAAAATGTTGAACGATCTAAGGTTAGTCTTTCTAACCTCTACCAGTGATTCAAAAATCTGTCTCAATAGTGCTTTTAACCCCTCTAGGTCTTGAGTGTAATCTTTAGGCACTATTTGATCGGGTAGTTGATTTACTTGACTTCCTAGAACGCTTACATCGTTGTCTAGGTCAAGTAACTCTCTTAGTAGGTTTCCTAGTCCATCTAAAACATTCTCGTTCCCAATATGAAACTCTAAGCAGCACTTATCCTGTTTTGTTGAGATTGTCTTAAGTGTTGGAGGAATACCCGCTAGCGGTTGCAGTAGCGTATTGATGTTTGTTAGTGACTGAAGGATACCGCTAATGTCGATTCTTTGAATCGCTTTGACATCCGCCTTAAGTGCTGTTAACTCATTCGCTATTGCGCTAGTCCTTTGATTTATGTTTAGGTTCGTTGTTTGGCTCCCAGACTGAATCAAGCTATTGATTTCTGAAAGTCTGGATTCAATTCTAGACAGTTGACTAGTGACTGCTGACAAGTCAACCTTTGATGTACCGCTAGCAGAGGTAGGAATCTTGTTGACTTGACCCTGTATAGAGGTTAATTGACTTTGTAGCGGTGAGAGATCGACTTTAGGGCTAGTGGCAGAGAGCTTACTGATTTGGCTCTGAATAGAGCTTAATTGACTCGTTACAGAGGATAGATCAACCTTTCCACTACCGCTAGGTGGCAATTTATCTAGCTGTGAAGAGATAACCCCTAGCTTACTTTCAATGCTGCTTAAATCGGCTTTACCGTTGCCACTGCTACCCGTTCCTAAGTTCTTCAGTTGTCCTTCGATTGCGCTCAATCTGATGTCTAGCGCTGTGTAATTGAACTGTCTAAGCAGTTCACTGTTTTTAGCGGTAGCGCGGTTTAGGTTCTCTATTTTATCGTTGAGAACCTTGAGTAATTCGTAGGACGCTTTATTGTCTCTACCTTGCTGTTTTAGTTCAATTAACTGAGTTTTTTGACTCTCAATCGCCTTAAAGATTTCGTTAGCTGACAGTAAATCAAAGAGTAGACCAATTAGCGGTAGCACTTTCAGGAGTGTGCTAGCTATCTTGCCAAATACTCGTACCGCAGGTAAAACCTCATTTGCTATCTTGCCAACATCTTTACCAGTAGTTACGGCTACGTCTACGGTCGTTTCAACGCCTCTAATAATCTTTTTCGAGTTAGAGGCTATATCACGTAGATATTGCAATGCAGATTCTAGCGTTCTATTTAGCGGTCTGAACCAACTCGATAAGGTTCTATCTACTTGCTTGAATCCGCTTCTAGCTAACTCCGATAGAGGCTTAAATACTTTACCGTTTAGCTCAACAGAAATAGGCTTGAGAATCGACTTCTCGAATGTACCAACAATTGGGTTAACAAGGTACTTCTTAAAAAAGCTCTCTGGCTTTTTTATAAATTCTTTTACCTTTTGATCGTTAACGACGTCTGTTACTGGTTTGATTTGCTTTTCTAGGTTTTTCCTAATTACATCTAGGTTGTCACCTACGCCACTTTTTTTGTATAGCTCCTCAAAGGCTTTTTTAGTCTCATCAAATTCCTGAGTCAGACCGTTTCTCAGTCCATCTGATAGCTCTTGAAGTGTTAGCTTACCATCGCTCATTCTGTTGCCTCATTCTTAATAGTGTTAGCTCTATTGAGCTTCATTGCAAATGCAAGCAAACCGTTTTTTATCATTCGAGTAAACTTGCAGACACTTATTAGGGCATCGGTCGCAATCAACATAGATCCCAGTAGGCTCACTAACAAAAGTTTGCTTAAACACTTCCTCAAAAGCATCCGCTACAGTCCCCTCTACAATTAGTTCCCAAGCTTGTGATCCGGTACTACCGCTAAGTGGTATTTGATTTCCTAGGGAGTCAATAACGTAGATATCCAAAATTTCTACTTCACCGTAGGTTCCTCCTCTAGGTAAAGGTTGACTATACGTTTGAATTAACCCCTCTTCATATTGATAGGGGATATCAACTTGCTCATACTGCTCTGTGGTCTCGTTGTAGACATATTCATAATTCATGCCGTCTACGGTGATAGTCCAAATGTAAACATCCGTTCCCTCTGGTGACGTGCGCTCAAACACTTCTCGCAGGTTGCTTGGAGCGCCGTATACATATCGCGTTTGCTCTAAGGTGTTGCCGTCAAGGTCTGTGTAGAGTGTGATGGGAGTAGGAATACCGTTAACAATGTGATAGTCAACAATAGAGTAAACGAAGTGCAATTCGTAGTACTCGTACACGTTTAGTTCTCCTCCCTGACCAGGAGGATTTTTGTAAATCTTGATTGGTGTAAAGGTTGTTTTGCAGCTAGTGGGTGAACCTGGAACTTGTTCATCCCAGGTTATTAATGCCGCGTCCTTACCCTTACAGCCTTCGTAGATTAGCTGTTTAGGCATTTTTAGATGACGCTATCGGGATCAAATTCACTAGCGGTCGTATCAGCAGTGTAGATCGTTACGTCGTAGTTGTATCCAATTTTGACACCAGTTCCACGCGTGACGAACGACTTTCTAGGCGCTCCTACTTCAATTCCTGATTCTTCCTCTGTGTCAGCTAGGGTAAACACTCGCACCATTTTAAGGATGGCCCCAAAGACCTTATCTGGGTCGCTCATAGACGCTGGATCGTCCAATCCAGCAGCAGCTAAAGAGGCGAAGGGAATCACGAGGGCCGGTTCGCCTGCACTTGCTGTGATCGATTCCGTCGCGGTGATTATACCGGCTGTTGTGCCGAAATAGCTCTGAATGGTGGGCTGTGTCATAGGTGGGGCTGAGAACTACCGAGAAATGGATGTATCAAGAGTAGCCTCACTCTAAGAAACTGAATCACTTCGTTGCTGACTCACATTCCCGTAGTCGATCGCGCCGCAAATCTCAAAGCGCTTTATCGCAGCACCATTTCAGTAATTTTTTGAGTGCTGTGGAGGATATCAACTTTGACAACTCGCAAGGACTTGAGCGAGCAATGGTCCCAAATCTTTCTAAGTCATGAATCGGTTGACTCAGAGAGACGGTCTCTGTTCGTGCAGAAGCGCCAGGAAAGAGAAATGGAGACTACCGCCACTCCTCACACACCTCTCGCATCGCTCTAACTATTTCTTCTAGAGCCGCCTTGCCGCCTAGAGCAGAAATGAAAAGAACTAGCTCTGGCAGGCTGCGTATCAATTCATTACGACCCAAGGCGGAAAGGATGTGTAAGACCTCAGACCAGAATTGTGGGGTAGTCGCGATAAATGTAAGTTTCTGCGCTAAACCTTGAAAAGCTGTCGCTTTATGATAGGGATCTCGAATTTCTGCTGCACACTCTAGCGCGTCAGGCAGCAGCGCTTGGGGCAGGTGCGGCACTAAGGCACGCAAGGCCTCTGCTCGAGAATACTCAAACTCAATCTGGCGCGTCA
>NZ_JCACKG010000094.1:0-25453 GCF_059505265.1 Myxacorys chilensis
GTGGCTTGCGGTTGTTTTCTTCTGTTCTCTCAACTTAACCCGCAACTTGGATTATATACCTGTCTCGAAGTGGTATTCCTCTATAGGCATGGACGCTAAAACCATCCGTGAACATTATTGCGGGCTCCCCTTCTGCATGAAGTCGCCCTTCTTCATCAAGGGAAATTCTGGTTGGGCGATCACAAATAAAGCAAATATGCTCGAAGGGATAAACATAGCCACAGCTTTGTAGAAGATCTAACGAAGCTTGCCACTTTTCTAAATGACATTCGCACCCAAGTACAGAAATGTAGAAATCAAACCAAGAATAGTTACCTGCTGAAGCATCAGGAGCAACACAGTTATGAATAACTGACCAAAGTGCATTGATGTTGGGCAATGCAGAAAGCTCTCTATACACTGGATTGTGAATTTGACAACGGCAGAAATCCTCTAAGTTTCCAAACTGCTTAAAAACACGCTTTTGTAAATCTGGTGAAACTTGCTCTTGCAGCCAGAAGAATAAATCGTTGTTTTGCTCTATTTCTGTATTCAGTCCTTCTCCAAGCTCATCAGGTGGCTGAAATTGAGGAAACTCTTGTTTTAATTGTTCTTTAAAGGAGTCAAGCCCACGTTCTAACCCTTCGTTATCCAGCACGCCAGAAAAATGCTGTTGAAACTTCTCTCCGATGTGCTGCTCAAGTGAAGGTGACAGGGTATCGTTTTGCTCTACTGCTGTATTTAAAGTCTCTTCAGCTATAACGCTCAACTGACCAAGTTGCTCGAATAGTCCACTAAGTATGTCATTTGCTTTACCCATTGCTTGAGCAAAATCAGGTGGCTCAGACGTGCGGAGAAACTCTGAAACCTTCAATCTGTAGTCATATGGGCTATCGCAAAATATGATTCTAGGTGGTTGTTTGCCGATCAGAGCATAGGCTCTTTGGATAATTTCAGATGCAGTCTCTTGATCAATCCGTTCTATGGAAAGGGCAATATTACGCCACTTTTCACGATAGGAAGGAATTAAGGCCTCCTGCTCTGATGTCATTTCGGTAATCATATCTGCATACCTGTTGTCAAAGCTGAAATAATTGCAATTTCAGGGATCTCAAAGTTACAAAGCCTGCGATTAGACTTCCCAAACGCTTTGCAGGCTAACAACCCGCTTCACCCGCTGCTAGTGATCTTTCGATCTCAACCAACCACTTTTATACCGTACTGTCCTCGTCAAGGAGTGATCAACGAAATCTCGTCATTAAAATCCTTGTCATCAAAATCTTTGCAAATTTAAGGTTTGCAAGAGATATCACACCTTAACAGGTCAGTTCCTGTCCAAACCTTGTAAATTTGTATAGCCTGTAAAGGCTTTTTGTCATCACACCTCATCCTTTGCCCCAAACCATCTATGGCTACCCTCTCCAGCGAACTCAAGAAATTTTTCTTTGAAAACGATCGTTGGCAGCAACCCGAAGCTAGCGAACTGACTGCCACCCCCTCAAATCTCCCAAGCGATCGCGTCAAAGTCACGCTCGGCGACCTCCTCGATCTTGCAGGGGAACGAACCTTCGGTTTTCTGTTTGTGCTGCTGTCGTTTCCGTCCGCCTTACCCATCCCGGCTCCGGGCTATTCGGTTCCCTTTGGAATTGCCATGTTGCTGTTAGCTGGACAGTTGCTCATCGGGCGGGATGAACCTTGGTTTCCAAACGGTTGGCGGAATCACGGGTTTGAAGTGAATAAAGTTCGCCAGGTACTAAAAGTGGGCTTGCCTTGGCTGCAACGTATTGAGTCCATTTCTCGCCCACGCTTGACTCAGGTTTGCACCAGTCTCCCCGGCCGCACTGTCATTGGCTTAGCGATCGCCCTAATGTCAATTTCGATGATGATTCCGATCCCCGGCACTAATACACTCCCGGCAATGGGGATCTTCGTCACAGGCTTTGGCTTACTGGATGATGACGGAGCAATTAGCCTCGGTGGATTAGCTCTATGTGTCTGTGGTTTTATCCTGTCATCTTCAATTTTGCTAGCGATCGCCTTTGGTGGCAGCAGCCTACTCGATATGATTAAAGGTGCTTTAGGGCGTTAAATCTAGTGGAATTATTCCACTAAGTTGCTAAGGAAACGCTTATGTTGGTTTGAGAAATCTGGATGAGCAACGCCAAGGACAGTTGCTCAAAGCTGAGAACGCCTTGGGGATACTCAGGGGTAATGCTTGTGTTATTGATCAGAATGTCTAGC
Organism: Myxacorys chilensis; assembly: GCF_059505265.1. Taxonomy (NCBI): domain Bacteria; kingdom Bacillati; phylum Cyanobacteriota; class Cyanophyceae; order Leptolyngbyales; family Leptolyngbyaceae; genus Myxacorys; species Myxacorys chilensis. Next base: position 2,221 of record NZ_JCACKG010000094.1, read on the forward strand.
TTGCCATGTTTCTTGATCACGGATTGAGCTGTCTGATCGAATTATCCCCAGTAGATCTACTGCATAACGACCCAGTTCATCGGTGGTAAACATTTTGAAGCTCAACATCAAGGTTTTAATTCCGCCGTTGCAACGTGCTTGTTAAGCATCAGCCTCAGCCAGTCCTTGCTATGCTTCAAGGCTTGCCCGTTCATTCAACATTCTCTCGCTACCGTTCGGGGAGTGCTTGGTACTGCTCCCAGGTAATATCTCGTCCTGGATATAATACGTTCTTGAAAGGCCACTCGTTAGCAACCCAGTCTTTCACGGCTGCGAGCAGCCTCTGTTCGAGGCCGCCCTGAAGTTCAGACTCCCGCGCCCACAGGTGAACATCGGCATCGTAGTCACGCTTTAGCGTGGGGTTAATGTAGACGCAGCCAAGTACCCTGTCTTCCGAAGGCGTCACTACGGTGTAAGCAAAGGAAGTCCGACGTTGAAACTCGTGTTGATGCCAGCCAAGCTCGATAAGGTTCTGCTCTAAAGTTAGCCCCTCAGGCCACTTCTCACTTGGGCGCAGTTGTCTGAGGTGAGCCGCACTGGTCATGACCGCCTCATAGTCTTTGATGACATCGTGGATTGTGAGCATGCGAAGCCTGAATTCCGAAGTCTCTAGAGTCTTCGGAACCTGGAAATCGAACGGTATGAACGGTCTTGTCGATTGCGGCACGAGATACCTCCATCTCTTTTGTTTCTGTGCTGCCTAACAGTGAAGCTCACCGGATGCAGACAAGTTCTGTATCTCGATGAGAACCTAGATAGATTCCGGTGCCGCAACATTGTTGGACGGCTATAACTCACAGTACATAATGACTCGCTCAGATATTGGTAGTCCGGCTTCACTCTCTTGAAGTCTAATCTGTTGAAAACTAGTCGTTACTTCGGATTCGTCAAGAATGCGAAACCCTAATTTTGAGTAGAAAGGAGCGTTCCAGGGGATGTCTCGGAAGGTGGATAACGATACCACTCGATAACCACGAAGTTTTGCCCAAGAACAGACTTCATCAACCAATGCAGATCCAATTCCTCTTCGCCCGTGTTCAGGAACAACATCTATTTGTTGCAGATAGATTGTGCCATTCACCTCACGAGTAACAGCATATCCAACCACTGCATCATGTGGATCAACGGCAACCCATACCTGTCCTGATTCAAATCTTTGCCATACGAAGTCTAGTGGCAGTGGCTCAGCGTTAACCAAAAAGGAATAGGGCGTATCGAGAAACAGACTAGCAGATGACTGTTCAATGTGAGATAGCAGGGATAATTCTTCAACACGAGCAGAGCGGACTGCGTAACCTGATTCAAGAATTTTCATGAACAGTTTGCAAAGGTTATTCCTTCTAATTGAGCCTCTTTATCTTACTCAATCGCTTAGATCCGTCAGGCTCTGCTAACTAAAGGCAATCGTGTTAAGCCACTGCCTACCAGTCTCGATCGCATTCTCCACAAATATCTCAAAGCAGCCCAACGTTCGTGTTCAGCGGATGTAAGTAACATTGCACTAAGCACCAGAAACTTCACTATATTCCGCGGCAACGCGCTTATTAGCCTGCATTAGCTGCGCCGCAGAGCGATCGAGTCCCATACCATAACGCCACTCACCATTGAGATATAGCCAGGTTGAAACTTGACGCACTAAACTGCGATCGCCTTCAAAACAAACAGTGCCTTGCTTGAGAGCAAGATTCAACGGGGTGTATCCCATCCAAACATGGGTGAACACACCGAGATCGGCTGATATTAAAAGATCGACCTCAAAGCCTGGATTTTTTTGGCACACATCTACTGCACCCGCTTCAAGCACCAACCACCAACTGCGCTGAGTATGACGCCCTTTAGCGAGTCCTCGAAAGTCAAACTGAAGCACTACTTTTTGGGAAGGTAGTGCTTCAAGATTGATGCGTCGCCTCATGCCCCACATCAGTAAAGCATCATCCAAATCCTCTAGAGCAATTTGTTCGCTACCCCATTGTTGTGCCCAAACTCCCATCGCTTCAATGATGGGCCGCAAGGCTTCCCCTGCGGGTGTGAGGACGTACTCGTACCCCTGGCCTGTCTCTTTTTCATGGCTAACGACAACTCCCAACTTCTCAAGTTCTTTGAGGCGTTGCACCAAGAGCGCGCGCGACATTAACGGAACTCCTCGACTAATGTCGTTGAAGTAGCGATTGCCATACAGCATTTCTCGCAGTATCAGCAGGCTCCAGCGATCGCCAATCACTTCAGCAGCCTTTGCCACCGGACAGAATTGCCCATATCCCTTTCTCATAATCCATCTGATAAAAAGGTCAAAAATCAGGTTCAGATATTGAACTTGTAACACCTGATCTGGCACATCAGAATGGGAGCATCACAAGATTTAAAGGAGACAGTTTGATGTTAGAACAGATGTTAGAACAACAGACAGCACCAACTATTCAACCAGCAGAAATCGATTGGTTGTCCCTGGCAGAATCCCTGGGAAGCCAATTTGCCGCAAGAGAAACTGAAGCTGATGAGAGTGATTTGTTTGTTGCAGATAATATTGCTCGGTTGAAAGCGGCTGGACTGGCGGCAGCGGGCGTGCCGATCGAACTCGGTGGTGGCGGAGCTAGCTACAGCGATCTTTGCGCTGTCCTGCAAATTCTAGGACGCTACTCCAGTTCCACGGCGCTAGCGTTCTCGATGCATACGCATCAGGTGATGGTTCCGACTTGGCGCTGGCATAATCAGAATGCTCCCGTAGATGGATTACTCCGACGAGTGGCAAGCGAGCAACTGATCTTGCTTAGCAGTGGCGGCTCGGATTGGCTAGAGAGCGCTGGCACCGCGATCAAAGTAGAGGGTGGATTTGTGATCACCGCTCGTAAACGATTTGCCAGTGGTGCGCCGATCGCAAACTTACTGATGACGAGTGCGGTTTATGAAGATCCACAAGCCGGGCCTACAGTCTTGCACTTCCCCGTTCCTATGACTGCCCAGGGTGTGGCGATCGAACCTACTTGGCAAGCTATGGGAATGCGGGGAACCGGTTCTCATGATGTGGTGCTCTCGGATGTTTTTGTCCCGGATGCAGCCGTTGCTCTGCGACGAGAACAAGGCAAGTGGCATTTTATTTTCCATCTCATCTCGATGGTGGCAATCCCGTTGGTTTATTCGGTTTATGTTGGGGTTGCAGAAGCGGCACGCGATCGCGCAATTCAACTAGCAATGAAGCACCGCTCGGATGAACACCTTTGTTACAGCGTGGGAGGCTTAGACAATGAATTAATGGCTGCAAAGTTAGCACTTCAGCACATGATTTCAACGGCCACAGTGAGTCAACCTAGTTTTGAGACAACGAATCAAATCATGACAGGGCGGACACTCGTTGCTAAAGCCGTGCTGAATGTCGCTGATCTGGCAATGGAAATTGCTGGAGGAGGTGCGTTCTACCGCAAGCTGGGGCTAGAGAAGTTGTTCCGGGATGTGCAGGGGGCCCGCTATCACCCTCTGCGGGAGGAGGGTCAACGCAAGTTATCGGGTCAACTGGCACTTGGGTGGGATATGTCTTCTTTGTAAGGTAGTGCCTTTAACTGCTCTTCCATCATCAACTTTTAAGCCACGCCTGCTGAAAAGTTATAGGCCAACGTTCTGGTTGAGCAGTTGCCAGTCACTTTTGGCACAAACCTGACCAACGTTATTAGTCCGCTCCAACCAGGGGTTAGATGAAAACTCTACGGCCCAAATGCAATGGCTGCGATCGCTTAAATGCGGGCACTCCCAGTTTTTGCTGTGAATGTCGTTACTGCTTGGGAAAACGACATTGTGCAGCCCGTCTATTTAGATCGTTTTGCAAACTCGGAGAGCAACGCTGGAAAATGCTCCGGTGATAAAAATTTGTTAAAGCTATGGACGGCGGGCGTCGTGACCCAAGGCAGCTTTTCGTCTGTATAGGTCTCGATAAATGGACTAAACGATTGGGCATCGTCCATCAGAGTCGCTCGGACGTTAACAAAGTCATCCATCCCTTCTGGGCGTGTGAATAGCCAACTCATGCAGTTTGCACAGAAATAATGACGCGTTGCACCGTGTAGCCCGCCGATGACAGGTTCACCCAACGTTACCTTGAATCCACTGCTTGGGTGAAGTGTGCTCAAACTAAAGGCACTGGCTGTCATACGCTGGCACCCTGTGCAGTGACACACCATAGTCATCAGAGGTTCTGAATTAACTTCAAATTGAACCTGACCGCATCTACATTTGCCAGTCGTGTAAGGATCACTGTCGGTCATCTGTCACTCCTTGGCGTGACGGCAATACTCTTTATATTAACAACCTGGAGCAATATCCCTATGTTTGCAATGACTTGAAAGTAGACACTAACGCACCGTATCAATTTTCATCTAACGTTTGTGTTGAGCGGTCACCAAAAAAGTTCGCAATGCAAGGACTTGAGTAAATCCGCTCCAACACAATTGTTAGGCGTTGCGGTCATTGCCAGAGTTGAGTTCCAAGGTCATCAGGTGCTCGTCGTAGAATTGTCCATCTCTCGAAAAGGTCTCTGGCTCGGTACCGTAAATGTGGAAACCGAACGACTGATAAAGGCGGATTGCTACTTCTTGTTGAGTCACAACAGTTAGGTTTACTCTCCTGATGCCCGAGATGTTCGCTGCTCGACTCAACGCTTCGCTAACAAGCACTCGTCCATAACCACGGCAACGAAACTGGGGAAGGACATAGAGACCCGCAATGTAAGCACGATGCTTCTCATTGGGTGCTGAATAACGAGAAAGTCGAATGATGCCGATGAGTTGCTCATCTTGAAACGCTCCGAAGAAGCAACACTCATCACTTTCCGCAAGTCTCGCAGCAGTCTCGGAGAGGTTTGGCTCGACTTCTGGAACCGAGCCGAACGCGGGTGGCTGTTCATGAAGCGCCTGCAAGCGCACAGAATGATATGCCTCAGCATCAGCAGGGGTAAGCAGGCGCACACCAACTAGACTGGTGCCCTGTGGAGATTCCATCATGATTTACCTTTCGTTCACAGAAGAAGTGTAGCAACGCCTAATGACTAAACTCACCCGCCGCAAATGGACTTGAAAAAACAACAGCTCACCTTTATCCGGTCGGCGTGCATTGGGATTGTTATGCAATATTCTGTTCATCTAGTATCATCGAACATTCTGCTTAACCCACTGAAAAAAAGGATCATTCGATTCTAAATTCTCTATTTCTGATGGGTATCTTACAATCTCACTAGCAGTGGTTGGAATGTTAACAGAAAAAGTATCCCTTACCCATTGTTGATACTTCACATTTGGATGCACAAAGCAGGCTCCATCAACAAAGTTAGCATTAGGTGGGCTTGAGAACTCCTGGTTCCAACAGATTTCATCGTATCCGATAGCTAATAATCTCAAGAAATCAACAGGATTATCAGCTAACACACAGACCAGTGTAGACCCTGACCCTGATCCGAGATGTACAATTTTCTGCTTCCCCTCAGAATCTAACCAAAAAGCTGCCCTCGACCCATCAGCACCAATTTTCGCAAAGACACACACTCGACCATCACTTCCGGGGTGTCATGCCCGAACCAGTCTTTTAGGTTGATGTTGCCTTTAGCAAAGAACTCGATGATTGTTCCTCCGGGTCGTTCTGTGTCCGTCCACTTCGACTCCAACTCATCTTGCGGAGACAAGAAACCAATTCGCTGTCCTTCGTCAGTATCAATGAAGAGTCCATTGCTTTCGATCCACCCAAATAGAAGTTCGAGCGCTCTTGGCATACTCATACCGGGAAGTAGCGTTCGGCTAATCTCATCTTGAAGTCGTGTCATCTCTATAAAAGTGAATTTTGTTGCATAACGACCCCGTTCACCCGCCGCAGATAACCTCTCAAACTTAACGAAGAAACTCTCAGCGGTCTGTGTGCAACGGGATTGTTAGACAGTGTTTGATACATACGCATCAATTTCATATTTTCTGATTAAACCAAGAAAATCATGATCTCTCAAAATTTTATTAATGTTTTTTCCTTGATGAATTTCTTTGAAATAATCCAAATTCCCCAACACATATTTTCCAATGAATTGCGGATGATCATATATCGGTCTTTTAACACCATCAAAAGGACGTAAGACGCATTCAAACCTATCGTTGATCTCGTCGTACTGTTCGACATATCGTAAAAACTGATACAAATATTTCTTTCTGTGTGCTTCACTAGCATAAAACCTATATACATGTTGCGTACATGAGATAGCCATGTGTCCCCATGGGATAGTAACCAACTCATTAAAATATCGAGATAATTCCGGCCAATTAGGTCCCACCCTCTGAAACAGCAATCTCGGCAACGTAAACATATTGAAGTACTCTTGACCACCAAGCAGCGGATTTGGACCATCTATGACAATTAGATAGTTGCTGTCTTTCAACTCAATCAAAGGAAACTGGTCTACCGCCTCTTGAATAGGCACGTTCTTCGTTATTTTAGTGGCAACCTTTGAAATAACCTTTTTAACGTCACTATATTTTCCGTGGAAACAGGATGGGACTTCCATCTTTTCTCCAAATTTATTTTGTAAGCTAATTGCTTGGTGCTGTCTAACTATTATTTAGATAGATCTAGCCCTTCCTATTCTGTCTATCTCCCCTGAATTGGGCTCTTAGATAGATCACGAGCCGTATAACACTCCATATCAGCATGTTATACAGATCTCAGTCTGCATAACACCCCAGAATAGGATCTTAGGCAGACTGAAATTTGTATAACATCCCGAATCGGAACGATCGACAGACCGAGAGCTGCATAACACCCCAAACTGAGCGATTAGACAGACAGAGATCGCTCCTCCCTCCTCTTCTAGATAGATCGCTGCCTCGTCAAGATGCTCATCACCTCAGTCGAGTTGGGCACAGGCAACACCGGACTCCATGCCCCCGCTTCTGCATATCCCAACACATGCAACGTGTGGATCGTTTCGGTTACTCCTTCCCGTGTTCCAATCGCTAACAATCGTAATCGATCGCCATTCACGGATTCGTTTTCTAATCCTGGCAACAAACCTTGCGAACTGTAATTCATTTTGGGTTTCTCCTAGTGTTGGATGAGAAGAAAGCCCAAAAATCTAGCCACCCCCGAACCGCAGCGAAAAGCAGGGGTGGCTAGTGAGATGCTATGATCCCTCGTTAGCCCCCGCGCTGGTCTGTTCAGCGTTGGGCGGTTAGTCGTTCATTGCTGCTCCAACAGCTTTGGACGACGCTAGATTTTTGGACAACCGTTGTCTCCGCTTCACAGCAATGGATGAGACAACTTAATTTGTGAGCGTAGAGGATTTAGCAAGCTGCCGTCAAGCCAATCAAGGTTAATTTTTGAATGAGGATCAATCACAGAGTTGACGTGATCAATCCACCGGTTGACGCGATTGATCGACGAGTTGACGCGATCAACCCACCAGCTGACGCGATCGATCTAACAGTTGGTGCGCCAACGCCTCATCATCTGCTCTCTTTATTCGCTAGTCGTAAATTTCCAAGTCCTGCAACCGCACTTGAGATCGCAGCGCAGTCGATCGCTCTTAATTAATGTTTGTATCTCCAAAACCACTCTGTGTCGTGCCATCTGCATGGTGATCTTGGTGTAGCAGATCCGTGAGTGCCTCGTTGATTGCACCCGGATTCATAAACAAAATCTTAGAATTATCGCTCTTTCCAAGCTCTAAATTAGCGTTGACAAAATCTCTAGCAAGCAGATAGCGCAACACTTCCTCAGAATTGGCTTGCCCTTGTAATGCCTTTGCAAGTTGCTTAATTGACTCCACGGTAGCCGAGGTTCTTGCCAGCGTCGCTTTTTTGTCGCTCTCAGCGGCCTGCTGTCTCTCTAGCGAATCCCGAATCGTATCGGACAGAATAATATCTTGCACCTCTACCCGAATCACCTTCACACCCCAGTTTTTGGTTGCCTTATCTAATTCTTCTGAGAGCGCCTGGTTAATGACGTTGCGTTTTGAAACAACATCCTCCAGGGTAAGCTGACCAATCTCATTCCGAAGACTAGTAAACACCAACTGCCGCAGCGATTCTTCTAAATCTTCAACGGCGTAATAGGCCAGTTGAATATCTCGAATCTGCCAAAACACCACAGTATCGACTCTTATTGGCACACTATCGCTTGTAATCGCATTCTGTGGATCAATTTCTAAAAGCTGTTCTCGCAGCGTTTCAACTAGAACAGTATCCAGAAACGGAATAACGATGTTCAGTCCAGGTTCTAGCACGCGCTTTGCCCTTCCTAGCCGCTGCACGATCGCGGTATCTCCTTGCTCGATGATCTTGACCGCGCCTAGCAGATAGCCAACGACAATTAAGATGAATGCACCAGCTAGTTCCAGCATATCAATGCTCCTATTCGACCCGCATTAACGTAATGAACTTAAAATAGACATTGAATGAGTCTAATCGCTGCGGTTAAACTCTAGACTTACTCATAGACTAAAAGGCAAGAAAAGTTAAACATTGAATCATCTTTAGACCCGTTGAATCAGGCATCAAGAGGTTTTCGCCGCCTAGTTTTCAAGTAGCTCTATTATGACTGCTTCTTTGTCAATCAGAACTCTGACCTTGCACTTTTTCGCTTATCCTCGGACGGATTTCCCAATTCCTTTGAGAATTCCGCGTCCCACTAAGCCGATTCCCCGACCAATTACCTCAGTTAGGACATAGACAATTCCACTTCCAAGAAACGCGATCGCGGCTCTTACTCTAGGCGCGATCGCATCTCGTGTTTCTAGTGCCAACGTAAGGGCGAGTTGCACTCCAGAAAGTGTTTCTAACTCATCGTTACGAGGAGAATAAATTACGAGACGCTCAATTCCGTAGTCAGAAAAGATCCAAAGTCGGTAGCGACTTTCAAAAATTGCTTTCGGCTCAGCGACATAGCGCTCGACGCGATATCGCCACGATAAGTCATTCCGAAATCGCTCAATTTCACGCGTCGAAAGCAAGCGGCGATCGTAGAATCCTCGCTTAATTGCCTCTAGATTAGAAAATCGATTTAACAACGGTTGAATCACCGCGTTAGCAACTTGAATAATCAAGTTTTCTAGAATGTCAATCGTTCGATTGATGGCTTCAGGAGTTTCCGGCTGATAGGCGACCTGCTCGATCATCAATGGCGTTTGGAACAAGAGATGACTGAAGACCTCCTGAACTAACGGAATTCGATCTAAAATTTCAGTCCGCACCGTTTCGGCCTCTTGAAGAATCGCAGGAACGACTTCAATATCGCGATTCTTCAGCGTCAAGGTATAGTAACGACCAAAAAAATTCATCACTACCGCTTGCCATAAATCTTGTAATACAGCAGAACGCTTCTCATCTAATTGAGTGATTTGAACTTGAGAAAATCGTAATTCATCTAGCACAGCTTCTAACTGGCGCAGAATAATAAAAAATAACTCCCGTTTCTTCTCCTGCTTCAGAATGTCAATTTCTATAGGAAGATCGGTCAAGTTTTCTAGACTAGATTGCAATTTAGTTGCAATTTGATCGAACGCAACTCCAAAAGAATTGCGCGAAGTGCTAAAGGCCGCTACCGATGGAGACGGTTCTACAACTTCCACCGAACTTATGTCTCTATTGATGTCTCTACTTAGATTCCTTGGAGGGATAGACAGGGATGGAATGGACGCCGGGAGTTGATCCATTGGAAGCGGCACTCCTGAGGATGGAATGGGTCGACCCGTCGCAAATAACCGTTCTGCAATCCATCGAGCCGCTTTTAGCTCCCGGCGGCGTCCCGCTAGAAAAACCTGATCTAATGCCGGCAGCCGAGGATTTTGCAGTTGAATATTGATTTGACTTAAAGCAGCATCAATCTGCCTCAGACTCGACGCTCGCCAATGCTGGCGAATCACCGCCAACAGTCCAGGCTGTTCTATTTGCGCCGCCGCGATCGCTAACTGTTCTAAACGCTCTGGACGCCAGTAGCGCTGACCTGCCGCCACATCTCGAATGGCAATTTCAAACTCTGCGATCTCGCTTCCCTTAGGACAGTAGCCTTCGATCCCCATCTGAAACGCGCTCAACACTTCCGCATCAGACAGACGCTCAATCAGGAGCAGCGGCACTTGGGGATGCTGAGCCTTGAGAGATTGACAGGTTTCTAAACTGGCTCCCACCACAATCAGGTCAATCGGGTCGCGATTGGCTCCGCCAAGCTCCGAAGGATCGGTTCGGCTAACCTCCGATGAGGTACGCAGCACGAAGTCTGAAGACTCGCTGGGTCCTCGCCATTCGAGCCGCTGAAGATTCGCAAGACCGATCGCAGAATTTGCCGCCTCAACCACGACCTGTATGTCTGTAAATCGACTCAAGCCGTTGATCAGCCCTGCCCGAAACACCGGATCGGGGTCAATCACCATCACTCGAATTGTTATCGGCACAGTGTTCATGAAGAAACGGTGTTCAGGAATGATAAGCCAATGATAATCTTCTCATTCCTTCAGTGAATTAACCTTCCGTGAACTAAGGCGGCGGCGGTGCATCATCGCTAGAAGACGGCGTGGAATCATCAGACCGCTTAGACGGCTCAGGATCTGAATCTCTCGAATCATCTCTCGAATAGTCTGACGATGACTCCGACGAATCGTAAGAATCCGAGGCAGAATCTGAAGCTGGAGGCGTGTAGTCCCGCTCACGCTGTCGCCAGATCTCGGCGCGTTGAGCTGCCCACTGCGAAATCGAACTTCGTGCCTCGCCATAAAGCGGTCTTCCAGCATAAATCGTCGAAGCAAGGTCGATCGCGCGCGTCAGCGATCCGATATTCGCCAGTCGATTCGCTTGAGCGATCGTCGAACGGTCTTCCGCCAGTCGAATCTCGTACACCCAGCCCGAAATCAGATTTTGAGCCTCTCCATACAAGGCTCGACCCGGACGAATTTGCGACGCTACATCGATCGCTTCTCCCAATCTGCCTGCTCCCGCGATCGCTTTGGCATTCGTAATAATCGGCGTATCTTCAATCACCTGAATCTGATACGTCCACTGGGCAATATCGGTCTGAGCTTCCTGACGCAAAGCGCGTTTGGGCTTGATCACGCTCGCCAGTGCGATTGCCGATCGCAACGGCTCTACCTTGCCCGCTTTTGCGATCTGTCGCGCTTGCTTCAGCACCGGACGGTCTTCCATCGACTCCAATTCTTTTTGCCATTGAGCCAGCAGCGTTTGAGCATAGATCCGACCCGGACGGTTGGGTTTAATCAACTTTGCCTGATCGACGGCCATTTTTAGTGTGGGCACTTGCTGAAGATTCGCCAACGCACCCGACCAGTTCAGAGACAGGGTATCTTGAAGCTGCCCTTCTAGACGAGGCAGCAAGGTTTTAGCGCGACTGTAGAACGGACTCTTACTGTCGATCTGTCGAACGAGTTGAATGGCCAGCAGCACGGGCGCAGCTTTGTCTAACGAAGGGGAAGAGAAGTCTTTGTTGGTATCGACTTCTTGGCCGCGAATCAGCCGCACAAAGTCTACGTTCGCAGAAGTCAACTGAACGCTCTTTGGAATCGAGTTGATCAAGGTACTAGCGCTTGAAATATTCGATTTGTCTAGCTCAGCTAGTGCCAGAGAGAAAATCGTATTTCGCCATTTCACCACTTCAGCTTTCGCTCTGCCCCACACAAACGTCTTGCGATCGATGGGATCAGTCAACGCGATCGCTTGTCCTAGCAGCGCTGGCGGATTGGCTGCTGCAAACGCTTGAGCGTCCTTGAACAGTTTTGCGGCTAGCTTTTCGGTGTTAATTTGCTGTCGAATCTCGGTTATGCGATCTTGCCAGCCGGGATCAGTATTTAAGCTCAGTTGGGCTAAATGTTGTGAAGCTTGATTCCAGTCTTGTTTCTTAAGGTCGGTCTGAATTTTAGTAAATAGAACTTGTCCTTTGTTAAATTCTTCTTGCCACCGCACGATCGAGGCTTGAGCGTCTTTGTAGCTAAGGCTAGTCGATGGAATCTGCTTCGCCAGAGCAATACCGCCCTTCACATCTCGCTGAGCAACGCGATCGCGGGCCACAATCAGCAGCGCATTCGACCAATCTTGCAGCAACATTTGCGCTTGACCATAGAGCGGATTCTCAGTTGTCCAGCCTTTGACCAGCGCGATCGCGCTAATCAGATCTTCGGGCTTACCGCTTGCTGCCGATTCTTGGGCACAAAACAGCCGCTCTGAATCGACCGACCAATCAGAAATCTGCTTGCAGTCTACCGCAGGAGGCGCTTTCGAGAGCCAGATAAAGGCACCGACCCCGGTTACACCAATGCTTGTCAAGATCGCAAGACAGATCAGTGGCCACTTCCACTCTGCTGCCCACGGACGAAGCTGCGTCAGCACTCTTTTAGAGCGCGCAGACACAGCCCGACCCACAGTAGCTGTGCGTTTCTGGGGTGGCGCGGGTGGTGTTTCCGCATCATCATCCATGAGAGACGAACTAGGGGCAGAATGATCAGGATGATGCTCTGTGTCATTAGGCTTCTGAAAAGGAAGCCAAGGGCGGGGAGAAGTTTTTCTAGCCATGAATCGCGGGAAACATTACGAAGCGAAATAGCCGCACAGATACAAAACACGTTCAACTCTTAGCTTATGGTGCGGTCAATTTTGCCGCCACTAAGCTCGGTCTGCGTTGATTACTCATTATCCTCAATTAGAACGAGGCATTCCGGGAGATATTAACGGTGAGCGATCGTAGAATAAATCGCTAAGACAAGCAAGCAAATAACGTCTAGCACTTTGAAGGACTGAGGGCTTGACGCTATTGAACCACGAATTTCAAAAACTGGGGCAGCGATCGCAAAAAAAGTCGTTGGTCGCTCAATTACACCAAAAAACGTACACCAAAAAACGACCCTTTCCCAAAGATGCGAAAGGGTCGCCTAACTTAATCATCAACTTAATGATGCTTCACCGTCAGAAGAGCGAACTAGGTGTTGCGATACCCAAAGAAATCGATGTGATACTCAGTGATTCGCACCCCTGTTTGAGCTTCCACCTGCCGGAGTAACTCTTCGGGTAACTCGATGTGAATGTCTAGAATTTGCTGAGTATCCATGCAGTTGACGTGGCTGTGCGCGTCGCTGACATTGCCATACAATCGACCGTCCGATCGCTCGATGCACTCAATGATCCCCTGCTCTGAAAGCGCTTCCAGGTTCTGATAAACCGAGGTGTGCCCAATTTCTTTCCCTTGCCGATTTAAGCGATCGTAGATTTCTCGGGCCGAAAGATGCTCTTGATCTTGCCACAGCAGTTCGAGAATAAATTTCCGTTGGCGGCTCAGGCGCATTCCCAAGTTCTGACACCGCTCTAGGGCGTCTTCTAGGGAACGAATAGGTTTGGAGTCGGGAGTCTGAGTATTCATCAGGTGACAGCGATGCTCACGGGTTTAATAACAACAAGCGATCCTTCAAGCATGATGTTAGAGCTTAACCATTTTTTGTGATGAAAGAATCGACAATTTAAGTCCAAACATTTTTAAGTTCAAACATTATTTATTAATGCGATCTTCAGAAGGATGTGGCTCATCTGCTTTAGTTCTAGCACATGCTAAAACAAACTCGCTACAAGTTTGCTTTGGACTTAAACATTTATAAGATTGAAAATGTTTACCGATTTTCGCGACTCTGATTCTCGTACTCTAAAGATTAGGCGTGGATATGTGATGAAGAATGGCGGTATATCAGGTTCGGTTAATCAACCCTGACATCAAGTTAGATCAAACGATCTCAGTTCCAGAAGATGAATATATTCTCGATTTGGCAGATGCAATGGGCATTCGTCTGCCGTCGGGATGTCAGCAGGGAGACTGTTCGGTGTGCGTGGCAAAACTGGTTGAGGGAGAAGTTGACCAGTCTGAGCAGTCGTTTTTGCGCCCTCAAGAACTAGAAGCGGGATATGTGCTTCCGTGCATTGCCTATCCACGCGCTGACTGCACACTGTTGACTCATCAAGAACAAGTGCTTTATCACTCGTCGTTGTATTACAAGAATGCTGGGGAGCAGGCGTCTTGAGTCTGTTGCCCTCATCCCCAACCCTTCTCCCACATGGAGAAGGGAGCCAAACTCTTGTTCCCTCTCCCGAAGGAGAGGGATAGGGTGAGGGCAGTTCGGATGTTAGATCAACTATCGCTAAGTTAATAAGTCCGTAGACCCAAAAAACGGCCTATCAAGATCTCCGATTTCTTCAAAAAATTGGAGATCTTGGCACTTTTACGTTGAATTTTTACATCGGATTAGGGTAAATCGGTGCTGCCCATAAGGTAGCGATCGCACTCCCGCGCCACGCCACGCCCTTCATTGATTGCCCATACGACCAAGCTCTGACCACGACGACAATCTCCTGCCGCAAACACACCCGGAATACTGGTTATGTATTGCTCGTGTTCCGCTTTGACGTTGCTACGAGCATCGCGATCAAGTCCCATTGTCTCAACCAAAGGTTGCTCTGGCCCTAAAAATCCCATCGCTAGCAGCACGAGTTGGGCAGGCAACACCTGTTCGGTTTCCGGAATCGGCTGGGGAATAAACTGCCCTTTGTCATTTTTCTCCCATTTCACCTGCACCGTATGCACAGCTTTCACATGACTGTGTTCATCGCCTTCAAAGTGGGTTGCCGTGGTGAGATATCCACGCGGATCATCCCCAAAGGTGGCAGCCGCTTCTTCTTGTCCATAATCGAGACGGTAAACTTTAGGCCATTCGGGCCAAGGATTATCGGGCGATCGCTCGGACGGCGGTTTTGGCAAAATTTCGAGCTGAACTAAGCTCTTACAGCCGTGACGAATCGAGGTGCCTACGCAATCAGTTCCCGTATCACCACCGCCAATGATCACAACATCTTTACCTTCAGCAGAGATAAAGTCCTTGTGGGGGCTTTTGTCCAATACCGATTGTGTATTTGCGGTCAGAAAATCCATGGCGAAGTGAATTCCCGTCAAATGACGTCCTTCGATAGGCAAATCACGGGGTTTAGTTGCTCCGATCGCGAGTACGACAGAATCGAAATCGCTCAGCAGTTTCTCGGTTGGTAAATCTTTGCCCACCTCGGTGTTGCAGACAAACGTGATGCCTTCGTCTTCGAGGAGTTTGATGCGGCGCAGAACAGCGTCTTCCTTATCCAGCTTCATGTTAGGAATGCCATACATCAGCAGTCCTCCCGGACGATCGGCGCGTTCGTAAACCGTGACCCAATGCCCTGCTTTGTTCAGTTGAGCCGCCGCCGCAAGACCCGCTGGGCCAGAACCAATCACCGCCACCTTTTTTCCAGTGCGCTTGGTTGGCGGCTCAGGAACAATCCAGCCTTCCTCCCAGCCTTTATCGATGATCGCGTGTTCAATATTTTTGATCGTTACAGGCGGATTGTTGATGCCCAACACACACGATCCTTCACACGGCGCAGGACAGACGCGACCCGTAAATTCTGGAAAATTGTTTGTTTTGTGCAAACGATCGAGGGCTTCTCGCCAGAGTCCGCGATAGACCAGATCGTTCCATTCTGGAATTAAATTGTTGATCGGACAGCCGCTTGCCATGCCGCTAATTAAGCTTCCCGTGTGGCAAAATGGCGTACCGCAGTCCATGCAGCGTGCGCCCTGATTGCGGAGTTTTTCCTCTGGCATCGGCAGATGAAATTCGTCCCAATTGCGGACGCGATCGCGAGGAGGCAATTCGGAGGGCAGTTCACGCAGGTATTCGATAAAGCCAGTTGGTTTTCCCATGATTGATTTAGTTTTTGAAAAAGTAGAACGGTTGTGTTGAGGGTAGGGGATAAGGGATCAGGAATGAAAAAGACAAGAAATCAAGAGATGAAAGGCTTTAATGAAGCCTCTACTGTGTTCTCCTGCCTTTCATCTCTTTTTTCTAGCTGCCTCCAATTCGGGCAACGTCGCGAACATTCGCTTCAAATGCGGCACTCAGAGCTTCATCACCACTCAGACCGTCTGCCAGCGCTTTTTGCAAGGCTTCTAGCACGCGCTTGTAGTCTCTAGGCATCACCTTGATAAACTTCGGTAGCAGCGCATCCCAGTTGGCAAGCACATCTTTGGCCTTTTGGCTTCCCGTGTACTTGGCGTGATTTTGAATCAATTGCTGGAGGGTGTCGATATCCTCCGCATCTTCGAGGGGTTCGAGTCCAACCATCTGGGTATTGCATCGCGTTGCAAAGTCGCCCTTCTCATCAAGAATGTAGGCGCATCCGCCGCTCATTCCGGCAGCAAAATTGCGTCCGGTTTCGCCCAATACAACCACCTTGCCTCCGGTCATGTATTCGCACCCATGATCGCCAACCGCTTCAACAACAGTATTGACACCAGAGTTCCGAACGCAGAATCGCTCTCCTGCAATGCCAGAAATATAAACTTCACCCGATGTTGCACCGTAAAGAGCAACATTACCGACAATGATGTTTTCGGAGGCAACAAAAGTTGAATTTTTAGGTGGATAGAGTATGATTTTGCCGCCGCTTAACCCTTTGCCAAAATAGTCATTGGCATCGCCCTCTAACTCAAGCGTGACTCCGCTAGGCACAAATGCCCCAAAGCTTTGACCTGCGCTCCCTTGGAAATGAAGCTGCACAGTATCTTCGGGCAGTCCCTCCCAGTGGCGTTTTGTGATTTCGTTACCGAGAATGGTTCCGACAGCGCGATTTACGTTTCTGATCGGGACAGTGGCGCTTACAGCATTGCCGTTCTCGATCGCAGGTTTGCACAAATCGAGTAACACGGTCATGTCAAGCGATTTTTCTAGCCCATGATCTTGAGCGATCTGACAGTAACGACCCACTTCTGCCCCCGCTTCGGGCTGGTAGAGAATGTTGGAAAGATCAAGACCTTTCGCTTTCCAGTGCGCGATCGCAGCTTTTGCCTCCAGCACATCGGTGCGCCCCACCATTTCATCAAGGGTTCGGAATCCAAGTTCTGCCATCAGTTCACGAACTTCTTGAGCAATAAATCTCATGAAATTCGCCGTGTGTTCTGGATCGCCTGTAAAACTCTTTCGCAACTGGGGATCTTGAGTTGCCACTCCGGCAGGACAAGTGTTGAGATGACACACGCGCATCATAATGCAGCCGAGGGTCACGAGCGGTGCAGTGGCAAACCCAAACTCTTCAGCGCCGAGTAAGG
This sequence comes from Myxacorys chilensis, assembly GCF_059505265.1. NCBI lineage: Bacteria > Bacillati > Cyanobacteriota > Cyanophyceae > Leptolyngbyales > Leptolyngbyaceae > Myxacorys > Myxacorys chilensis. The sequence goes on from NZ_JCACKG010000094.1 coordinate 19,393, forward strand.
CAGCGATCACCACGTCACGAGCGGTTTTCATCTGCCCGTCGGTTTCGACAACGATGCGCGATCGCAAGTTATTCAACACCAAGGTCTGATGAGTTTCAGCCAGTCCCAACTCCCACGGTAAACCTGCGTGCTTGATCGAGGTTTGGGGTGATGCGCCTGTGCCGCCATCAAAACCCGAAATTAACACCACATCAGCATGAGCTTTAGAAACGCCTGCTGCGATCGTTCCGACGCCCACTTCCGACACAAGCTTGACGCTAATTCGTGCGTCTCGATTCGCGTTTTTCAAGTCGTGAATCAATTCCGCTAGGTCTTCGATCGAGTAGATATCGTGGTGCGGCGGCGGCGAAATTAGCCCGACACCAGGGGTTGAGTGACGAACTTTAGCAATCCACGGATAAACCTTTTTACCCGGAAGCTGTCCGCCTTCTCCGGGCTTTGCGCCTTGCGCCATTTTGATCTGTATTTCTCGCGCTTGCGACAAATACAAACTGGTGACGCCAAAGCGACCAGAGGCAACCTGTTTGATGGCGCTATTTTTCGAGTCGCCGCGATCGTTCGTCCAGGTGTAACGGTCGGGATCTTCGCCGCCTTCACCCGTGTTCGATTTGCCGCCGACCCGATTCATCGCGATCGCTAGTGCTTCGTGAGCTTCTTGCGAAATCGAACCGTAGCTCATTGCACCCGTTTTAAAGCGTTTCATAATCGCTTCAATCGGTTCAACTTCTTCAATCGGAATCGCCGATTGGGTTAGCTTGAACTCTAGCAAGCCCCGCAGCGTAAAATGCTTTTGGTTTTGTTCGTTAACGAGCGCTGCGTATTTCTTATACAAATCGTAGCTGCCAGAACGGACGGCTTTTTGCAGCGTATGGATTGTTTCTGGACTAAAGAGATGGGCTTCCCCGTCTTTGCGCCATTGATACTCGCCGCCGACATCTAAGGTGTGACCGTTGACGTCGCGATCGGGGAACGCATGACGATGACGCAGAATGACTTCTTCAGCAATCACACTCAGATCAACGCCTTCAATTCGAGAGGCCGTTCGACTGAAGTACTGATCGACTACAGAGCGATTTAACCCAATGGCTTCAAAAATTTGGGCACCACGATAACTTTGCAGTGTCGAAATGCCGATCTTTGACGCAACTTTAACCACTCCTTTTGTGGCGGCTTTCACGTAGTTTTTGCACGCCGTTTCGTAATCCAGATTGACGATCAAGCGTTGACGAATCATATCGTCGATCGTTTCAAAGGCAAGGTAGGGATTGATCGCGCCGCAGCCATAGCCGATCAGCGTCGCAAAGTGATGAACTTCGCGGGGTTCGCCCGATTCGAGGACTAGTCCAACGCGCGTCCGGGTACCCGCCCGGATCAAGTGATGATGCAAGCTAGAAACGGCAAGGAGAGCAGGAATCGGAGCACGATCGCGGCTAATCTCCCGATCGCTCAGCACAATAATGTTCTTTCCGCTCGCGATCGCGTCATCGGCTTGAGCACAGAGCGACGCGATCGCGGCTTCTAGCCCCGTCACTCCGTCGTTTGGATTGAACACAATCGGCATGGTAATCGACTCAAACCCGTTCTCCGACAGATGCTTGAGTTTCGCTAATTCCTGGTTGCTCAAGATCGGCGTTTTCAACTCGATCAGGTGGCAGCTTTCGGGTTCTGGCTTCAGTAAGTTTCGCTCAGATCCAATCGTGGTTTCGGCTGAAGTAATAATTTCTTCTCGAATCGAATCGATCGGCGGATTGGTGACTTGAGCAAACAACTGCTGGAAGTAGTCGTACAGCAGTTTGGGACGATCTGAAAGCACAGCGAGCGGCGTATCTGCGCCCATCGAACCCACCGCTTCAACGCCGTCTCGCGCCATGGGAGCCAGCAGAATTCGCAAATCCTCAAAGGTATAGCCAAACGCAGTTTGACGCTGAATCACAGGCGTAGGATCAGGCGCGGATATATCGTTTGGAGGCGCATCCTTGAGTTGAGCGAGTTCAACCATGTGCTGGTTAATCCACTCGCGATAAGGCTGCTCGGTGGCAATCCGCGTTTTGATCTCGTCGTCGGTGATGATCCGACCTTCTGCCGTATCGACGAGAAAAATTCGTCCTGGCTGCAAGCGACCCTTCGATTCGATCCGTTCTGGCTCAATCGGCAGCACGCCCGCTTCCGATGCCATGATGACAAGATCATCTTTAGTCACGTAATAGCGTGACGGACGCAATCCATTGCGATCGAGAATGGCTCCAATCTGGGTTCCATCGGTAAACGCGATCGAGGCAGGACCATCCCACGGCTCCATGAGACACGAGTGATATTCGTAAAATGCCTTCTTCTCGTCGCTCATCGACTCGTGCGCTGTCCACGGCTCTGGAACCATCATCATCATGGCGTGAGGCAGCGATCGCCCTGCCAAAACTAGCAGTTCTAACGCGTTATCAAAAATTGTCGAGTCGCTGCCGTCAATGTTAATGACGGGCTGAATTTTCTCGATGTCATCGCCGAACAACTCAGATTGAAACAGCGATTGTCGGGCGTGCATCCAGTTGATGTTGCCCCGCATCGTATTGATTTCACCGTTGTGGGCAATGTATCGATAGGGATGCGATCGCTCCCAACTGGGAAAAGTGTTGGTACTAAAACGCGAATGCACGAGTGCCAGAGCACTCTCCATATCGAGATCGGACAAATCAGGATAGTACTGTCCCACCTGCACGGGCATCAGCATTCCTTTGTAAACAATCGTGCGGCACGACAGACTCGACGGATACCAGTAGGGGTCGATCTGCGGCTCTCGAATCGCCCGGTGCGATTGCTTGCGAATCACATAGAGTTTGCGCTCAAACGCCAAATCATCTGCCAAATCCAGCGATCGCGCAATGAACACCTGCTGCATAAACGGTTCACTCGACTTCGCCGTGTCGCCCAACATCGAGTGATCCGTCGGAACATCCCGCCAACCAAGAACTTGCTGTCCTTCTTCAGCTACGATCGCTTCAAACACGCGTCGGCTCTCTTCACGCTGAACCGGATCAGGAGACGCATAAATCATGCCGACTCCGTACTGCCCGATCTCTGGCAACGCAATGTTTTCAGCCGCCGCGACCTTTTTGAGAAAGGTGTGAGGCACTTGCAGCAAAATGCCTGCTCCATCACCGGTATTCGTTTCAGCCCCGCACGCGCCTCGGTGATCAATGTTGAGGAGAATCGTCAGCGCCTGCTCTACAATCGAGTGCGACTTCTTCCCCGATCGATGCACGATGAATCCAACACCGCACGCATCATGCTCAAACTGTGGATCGTATAGCCCCTGTTTCGGCGGTAATCCGTTTCTATTCATTGTGTGTTGATGGAAAAAAGGTGGTCTGAACGTTGCAGAGAAGAAATTGCTTAGAAGATCGGGATGCTCGTCATTTCGGTTAGTCAAGCCATTCTCTAACGAGAACGGCTCCCTTGTCCAAGTCTTAAGGAAATTGTCATATCTCAACTGTAGCGTTTCATTTTGTTCCTTTAGAGCTTAAGAGCCTGGTATTGAAGACCTGTGGTTGGACGTATGGTTAGACGATCGCATTGCTCTAGTTAAGATGCAATTCATCGTGTCTTAACAGCACGGGATCGAGGCTGATCAACAGGTTTACAACTCTATCCTCTAAAAGATGGAGCCACAGTAAACCCACACGGCATTGCTTCACGAACCAGATTTGTGATTCAAGGCATAGATAATTTAAGACATAAATTTGAGCGAAAAAATAATGCTTTTCCTAGCATTAAGATATTTTCTTAACACTAAGATCAAAGCATTTTAGGTCTGCAATCAAGTGGCGCTGATGCAATTGCCAGTTGCTATTCAACGCCACAGATTACTATTAAATTACTACCTATAAACTGTTGTTCGCCGGTTTTCAGTAATTGTCATTACTATTAACCGTCCGTGTCGCTAAGCGATGATTTGCCTGATTCAGTCGGTCTGCGATCGCTTCTCGCCAAGACAAGCTAATCTCTGAACTCGCTAACACCGCTTGAGCTAGTTCCCGATAAAAGGCACTCCGGGTCACATCGACTTGCTCTAAACCCTCAAGTTCTAAACTCTCAAGATTGTCATAGACCATTTGAGGAGAAAGGTTCATCATATTTTCTCTCTGTAAAGCTCTAAAGCGATAGATGAAGGGATTATTTCACTCCCCTCATCATCTCCACAATTAAAGTGGTCGCTCTAGTAAGTTTACAGATTGTGTAGGTTCTTTACAATAGTTAAGAATCAGCCAGAATGGATCACAATTAAGCGACAATCAGCGCCGTGCAAAGCAGAGCGATCGCTGCCCTACTTGAGTTGAAACCATTACAAGTTGAGATCCTTACAACACAAGGCGATCTCTTCGAGTTACTCGCAAGGGGTCGCATCGGAAATTGAGTGCAGCAATCAAAGCACACCCGGAATGGTGCGATCGCGATTGCGTCGACTCCTCTGAACAGCGCGGCATCAAATTTCTCACAACCTATCAACGAGCGAATTTTTGGGAGGTTGAAGCTGTTCAAACTGTGGTGAACGTTGGCTTTGCGGTGTCAAAAGTGTGCTCAGGTTTTGATTTTTGAGAGACTTTGGGCAACTGTATAGAGGGTCAAAGATCAAGCGGGCTTCTGACCCTTTGCCCGCCTCGATTCAGGACATGTGTATAAATCATTGTCGTTTTCACATCCTTATGTCCCAACAACTCTTGAATGGTGCGGATGTCATACCCGCTCTACAACAGATGAGTTGCAAAGCTGTGGCAAAAAGTATGACAGCCTACCCGCTTCGGAACCTCGGCAGATCTCACTGCCTGCTTCACCGCTTTTCGGACACCGCTTTCATGCAGATTATGGCGACACATCAAGTCACCATGCGGCTCTTTGGCGATCTGACTGGAGGGGAAGACAAACTGCCACACCCAGTCTCGATTTGCATTCGGGTACTTGCGATCGAGTGCATAGGGCAACGGCACGACTCCAAAGCCTCGCCCTAAGTCCTGCTGATGTGCTGATGTTGACGCTTGACACGCACCAGATGGTCACGTAGTTCATCTGTCACGCTAGTTGGCAGCATCGTGATGCGACTCTTACTGCCTTTACCATCTCGCACCAGAATCTGATGTTGAGCAAAATCGACATCCTTGACCCGCAAGCGCAACCCTTCGCACAACCGCAGCCCACAACCGTAGAGCAACTTCACTACCAATTGCTGAACGCCGCAGATGTTTTGAATAACCTGCCGTGCCTCTGCCTGGGTCAAGACAGTGGGAAGATACTGGGTACGTTTTGCCCGAATCGCATTCACGTCAGACACCTCCAAGTTCAACACCTCTCGGTACAAAAACAACAGCGCATCGAGTGCCTGATTTTGCGTAGAAGCGGCAACCTGCTCCTGCACAGCTAGATGAGTCAGAAATGCCTCAATCTCGACTCGTCCCATTTGATTGGGATGTCGCTTGTCATGAAACAGGATGTAGCGCCTAATCCACTGCACGTAGGTTTCTTCGGTGCGGTAGGGAGATTACTTTGCGGCGGGTGATGGGCAACGTTAGGCATGAGCTGACCCTGGCTAGCGTGATTGACGGGCATCGATTATTTGGCAACACCCCAGACATCCGCAGATTGAGCCGCTGAGATCGCAGGGCTCCATCGCCCCTGCGCCGAGAGCTGCAACGCCTCTGGAAAGGCCTCATGATAGGCCGCCCGCACCTGGGCATTGACCGCCATCGTTTTCACGTCATACATCTGGGTCGCCACCTTGGGATAACACCCGATCGCAATAATCAGCCCCAGAAAACAAACCGCAATAAAAATCTCCCGGGAATTGGCATCCTTAAACTCTGCCTCCTCTGGCAAAACACAGTCCGTGCCAAAACAGTTCGCCTCTTGGTTGCCCTGGGCCTTCAAATCTAGATCATTCAGGTCACAGGTAGGCACCAGGTCACACATTTGATCAGCGCTGGCTCCATGAAACACCTGCCGCACCATCGACAGCAGATAGATCGGCGTCAGAATCAACCCCACTGCCGCCAGGAAAATGGTCACCAAGCGAAAG
>NZ_JCACKG010000094.1:25463-95399 GCF_059505265.1 Myxacorys chilensis
ATAGATGTCCGTTGTGGCCAAGCCGACAAAGACCTCCAGCTCTCCGACAAACCCACTCATCCCGGGCAAAGCTAAGGATGCCATTGCCCCCATGGTGAACAGGGCAAACACCGTGGGCATCGCCTGCCCCAACCCACCCAACTGATTCATCATCATCGTGCGGGTGCGATCGTAGGTAACGCCTGCCAAGAAAAATAACACCGACGCAATCAGCCCGTGAGACAGCATTTGCAGCATCGCCCCACTCACACCTAAGTCACTATAGGAAGCAATCCCCAGCAGCACAAACCCCATGTGAGAAACTGAGGAATAGGCCAACCGCCGCTTCATATTGGTCTGTGCAAAGGAGTTCAGCGCCCCATAGACGATGTTGACCACCCCTAAAATCGCCAACACCGGCGCAAAATACACATGGGCATGCGGCAACAGTTCCAAGTTCAACCGGATCAGCCCATACCCCCCCATTTTCAGTAACACCCCTGCCAAAATCATCGACACTGGAGAAGACGCTTCGCCGTGGGTGTCCGCCAGCCAAGTATGAAAGGGAAAAATTGCCAATTTGACCCCAAAGGCCACCAGCAGACCAGCATACAAAAACAATTCTAGCCCCAAGGGAAACTGCTTTAACCCTAATTCAGCAATATCAAAGGTGAGCGTATCACCATAGAATCCCATCCCCAGGGCTGCCACCAAAATGAAAATCGAAGCCAGAGCCGTATACATCAAGAATTTTGTCGCTGCATAGCCCCGATTTTGCCCGCCCCAAATGCACACCAGCAGATAGACCGGCACCAGCTCCACTTCCCACATGATGAAAAATAGCATCAGGTCTTGAGCCACAAACACCCCGACCTGGGCGGCATACAGAATTAACATCAGTGCGTAGAACAGGCGCGATCGCCGATCCACCTGCCAGGCGGCAAACATTGACAGCGTCGTCACAAAGCCTGCTAACAGCACCAGCGGAGCCGAAATACCGTCCACCGACAGTGCCCAACTCAAGCCCAACTGCGGTAACCAGATCACCTTTTCCGCCAGTTGAAATGTCGCCTGGCTCGCGTCGTAATGCTGCCAAAAGGTATAGTACATCAGTACAAAATCAGCCAGGCCAACCCCCAAAGCATACCAGCGGACAGTCTTGCCGCTTTTATCAGGGATCAAAGGAATGAACAAAGCGGCCATCAACGGCAGTAGCACGATCACGGTCAGCCAGGGGAACTGTTCCATCATGATAAGAATAAGAATAAATGCCTATCCGTTGAGTTAAGAACATCTTACGCAACTGTGAGACTCATCATCTATCACTCCTTTGCTGATTTGCCATGGACTTAGCATTATGTATCTAGTGTGAAAATTGCCCAATCCCCTCTTTCTTGTGGCTCGCTTGCCGCAGCGGATATACCCCTTCCCTACCCGAGAAAGGGAGCGATTCAATCCATGCAGGCGGGTTTCACACGTGTAGACGCAATTTTAATCGCCGGGCGTGATTTGAGTTTTGTTCCTAAACCACGAACGGTCAGAAGTTGCTGTGGGTGTCATTCGCAGCTTTGAGTCGATCGCGTTTACATTAGACCTGTTGGGTAATAGCGAGAAAAAACGCTGAAACGCTTACACGTAATGGGCTTTAGGCGTTTTTAGAAGAAATCACTAAATTGTTTGTCTGAAGCGGGTTTCGAGGCTTTTTAGTGCTATTACCCAACAATCCTATTAGTCAATGCTATTGGAACCTTGCTATGGTTATCGCTGAGTCAAGAAGGAGGTTTTCAGCAACGTCTAGTCGCAGAAACGAATGATGCTAGATTATTTGCAAAGCTATTTTCCAATCTCTGAAGTTCCACCTAACAATTCAAATGCAGCGGACGATTGAGAAATTCTAGTGAGGTTGTCTAGGGTCCATGCTGCCGCTGATTTGAGCCGTTAGCCAGTAATCTTTTATGACAAAGATTCATGACTTGGAAGATCGAATAAGAGATTTTATTAATAGCGGCAGAAGGCAATCTAATTCACTCAGAGACTCTGCTACATGGAATAAATTATGTAGCTCTCTAGATTTGATTGGAGATACACAAATAGCGATAGATGCATACCCGCAGCTTTTCAGTATGAAAGAACAGGGGGTAAGCTATTTGATTGTTTATGGGATTTTGCAAACACTTTTGTTACAACAAGATGCCGCAAAGCATATCGGAGATGCCTTGAATATCAAGGTAAAGCTCTCAAAGGATTTAGAGGAAATACGAGTAATCAGAAATAATGCTGCGGGTCATCCCAGTTATCAGAGAGAAAATGGTTTATCAAAATCTAGCTTTATTACAAGGATGTCAATATCGCCTACAGGTTTTGAATTAATGACTGTGTACTCGGGTGATAAAGAGTATGAAATGCGTCATGTAGCAATTCCATCTTTGATTGAAAAACAGCAAGTATATTTAGGTGAAATTTTATCAAAAGTTATTGCCGAGCTAGAAAAACAAGAAATGGAACACCGAGCAATGCATAATGACAAAAAATTAGTAGATATCTTTCCGCCCACAATTAGTTATCACTTTAGTAAAATTTATGAAGCTACATATAGCAGAGATAGCTTTTTTCTCGGAACTCCTAACTTAACCATTATTGCTAAATGTGTTGAGAGCTTTAAAGATGAATTATCCATTCGTGATGAATGGGGAGTATACGAGTCAATAGATTATCACTATGAACTGATTGATTACCCTTTAAAGCGTCTGGAATCGTATTTCAAGGGCAATGATTCTATAAATGAGAAAGATGCATACATTTATGCTTCATTTCTCTCGGCTCAATTAAAATCAATACAAGAAATTGCTAAGGAGTTAGATGAGGAGTACGCATCAGCACCGTAAGGCTAACAACCCTGGTGCAGCGGCTTGTATCAATCCGCTTTTAGCATAGCCAAGGTTTTGGCACCGCTGACCAGGAACGTTAGCTCCTCAGACCCGAAAGCAAAAGTCAAGTTTTAGATGAGATCGCTTTGTCTTACAGAACCATTTCTTGGCTCGCAATTTCTGGAATCTTAACGGAGCTAATCGCTAGCTTTTCTTCTATCACGAGTTCTTCCAGCGCTAACGGTTGCTCGTCTAACTTAGCTCCGATCTGGAGGGGAGCTTCTGCGGGTGCAGGTAAGCCATCAGGAGGCGTAATGATCACTGCTTTCGCAGGGAGTGAAGTCGGTCTCAGCTTATCTAGTGCCTGCTTCACAAACATCTGCATAAACGGCAATCGTCGGTTTTGCTCAAAAATGGTCTGCAAGATTTGCTGGAGTCGGTCTCGCTTAATTTCGCTGGACGCTTCACCCTCAAAATATTCGATTAAGGTTAAGCCTGCTAATCGGGTTAAGTAAGCGCCACTGACTCCTTGAATTAAACCACCCGCAATAAAGGTAACTGCATTGGTTTTAAGAATCCCTGCGATCGCTTGCGTCGAGACTTCTACCAATCCTAGTTTCAGCATCAACCCTGCGATCGTCGCTGCAATCGTCTTGGCTTGATCGAGGGAAAACTTACGCTGATACAACTTGCTCAAATCCATTACCATCTGCGCGTTAATCGCTGCCGTTGCCAATAGATCTAGCGCTGGAAATGGATTTGTAAACGCCGTTCCCGCCACAACCCACTGGGCTTGCTCGACGATCGGCATCGCACGATCGCGCCACACTTGGTTGAGAGCCGTCTTCGCTTCAGACTTAACTTCTTTCAAGTTGCTCAGTGAACTGGCAAGAATAAGCTGCTGCCCTTCCTGCATCAAAATCTGATTCAGCCGCTCAATTAAAGGTGAAATCTGCGGATTGGGTTTTTCCAGCCATTCTCTCGTCATCCCATCCGCGAGCAGCTGGCGGACTTTCACCTGGGTTGGGTTAGTTGCGATCGCAAGGACATCTTGCGGGGGGAGCAACTTTTGCACCCGTTGTCGAAGCTGCGTCAAAATAGCTTGCTGATCTTCAGGACGGTACTGATCCTGTTTGTTGAATAGAAGAATCAGCCGCTTTTGAGCCTTTGTAATCCGCTCAATGGCCTGAAGTTCGGTTGCCGTCAGATCTCCATTGGTGACAAACAGCACAAGATCCGATGATCTCGTTAGCTGCCACGCATCCCGCTCTGCGATGATGCCGCCTTCCGTCGCTGCAAATAATTCGGGTGTGTCATTCACCGTCAGCTTGTGCGAAACCTGCGATGCCCAATTTCTTTCTAGCAGCCCAGCTAATGTTGTTTTACCAACCGATTTTCCACCGATGGCAACAAGGCGAATGTCGTCACGCTGAAGTTCTTTTGTGACCTGATTGATCTGCGATCGCAAGTCCGATAACTGCTGAGCACTGCCGTCACTGCTTAGATCCGTCACTTCAAACGCCAGCTGATTGATCACGCTCTCCGCTTCGGTAAGCGCCGTCTTGACCGTGGTTAAAGTAACAGGGGCCGCTTTAGGCTGAAGCGGTTCGATTTTTTGGAATTTCATCACCGCCCAAGCGATGCCACTGCCCAGTACGATCGCAGGCAGCCAGTCTCCCAACAGTTGATTTAACCCATCAAATCCTAGAGCAAGCAGTGTTACCCCCACACCGCCATAAATAAGCGGACGACGCCACTGAACAGCCATTTGCAATACACTTCGCTGACTACTGACTCCCAGGATAAATCAAAGTCTCACGATTCGTGCAGCCTAACTTCTGTATGTGCGAAATCGTTTATTTACTCTCTACAAAAATTGCCTCAGCGCTGCATCCCTGAGTGTCTGCGAGTAAAAGTTTTTATGAGTGAATTCGTAAGTGATTAAAAAAGCGCTCTGGAACATCTAGAACCAGAGCGCTTTTTAACTTAACTTGGTGGCGGGGCATGGATTTGAACCATGGACCTTCGGGTTATGAGCCCGACGAGCTACCAGACTGCTCTACCCCGCGTCGCCTCATCTAGTATAACCACAAAGTTCAAAAGTTGCAATCTTTTCTTTAGAAGGTGAAGATGGAGAGGCTTTTTAACTTAATTAGAGCTACTTAGAGCTATGGCGACTTGGCATTGTATGAAGCAGTGCGGGGCATGTTGTAACCTCGATCCGCGCGATCGCCCCGATCTGGAAGACTATCTGACGCCCGATGAACTGGCGCTTTACCTCAGCATGGTAGGCGAGAATGGCTGGTGCGTGAATTATGACCCGTTTAACCGCGAATGTCGCATTTACGAAGACCGTCCGCGCTTTTGCCGCGTGACGCCAGAGACATTTCAGGACATGTACGACATTGAGCCAGATCAATTAGATGAGTTTGCTATCGCCTGTTGTCACGAGCAGATTGAAGGGGTTTATGGCGATCGCAGCTTAGAACTCCTAAGATTCGAGCGAGAAGTCGGAGTGGGGTAGAGAAATCTTGCCAATGCAAGTAAATTCCTAGATAATGAAAAGAAAATGAAAAGTCTTTCGCATGACAGTAACTCCCCTACCTACATCTGATACATCAAACATAGAGGTTGAGCCTTCTTTGCGGATCATGAGCGAGCAGCCTCTAGAAACCCCAGCGCTATCTACCAAAGGTCATTTCCTGAGCGTATTTGGTTCAACATTCGCCACTATTTTCTTAGCCGAATTGGGTGACAAAACTCAAGTTGCCACCTTGCTAATGAGCGCTCAATCTCACGCGCCTTGGATTGTGTTTGCGGGAGCCGCATCTGCTCTAGTGGCGACGAGTCTAATTGGAGTGATCATTGGGCGCTGGTTATGTCAAAACCTTTCTCCAAAAACTCTTGAGAAAGCGACAGGCTGCTTGCTACTGGTAATCTCAATTCTGTTAGTAATTGATATTGTGAGGATGTAGGGCATGGATTGGCGATTAATGGGAATCAGCTTTGCCACCGTCTTTTTAGCCGAGTTAGGAGACAAAAGCCAGCTTGCTGCGATCGCGCTCAGCAGCAACTCTAAAAATTCTCCTAAAGCAATCTTTTTGGGCACGATCGCAGCCCTGATCTTGGCAAGTGCGATCGGGGTTTTGGTTGGGGAAGGAACCGCTCAGCTTTTACCGACGCGCTGGACGAAGATTATCGCAGCGATCGGATTTGCAGGGATGGCAATTCGTCTACTCTGCTTCCCGTCTGCTGAAGAATCGGAACCTTCGCAGACTCAAACAACTTGCTCTAATCTCACAAAATCCCTTTGAAAACGCAAGCTGGACTCTAAGACAAAGTAAAAGAAGCAAAGTAAAAGCCCCCGGAGTAACCGGAGGCTTACTAGAGTTCACCGCATCCAAATAGCTGCTTAATCAGAAAAAGTAGGTTCGGAAAGCTGATTTACGTTCCACAGCAACAGCATTCCTCCCACAGACAATTTGAAAACCTCGATTAGCCAGTAGCTCACATGAAGCTCATTCATGCCGGTTGAAATACTTGCTGGCTCAAATAAATTGAGTTGTAATCCTAAAGCGCTCATGTGAGGAGTGAGAAAATACGTGCAGGTGAAGCTAGCAATTAGCAACAGCAGCGACAACATCACGTAACTTGATTTGCGAAGAATTCCTAAATGATACTGCACAAAAACGCTGGTTAAAACAAGAGCCGCGCATAGCAGTTCTAGGCGATTAAAGATTCCAAAAAGACTATAGCCAGCAGTCACAAAGTCAGGTTGTGATAACATCCCAGCTTGATAGAGGCTAGGCATAATTACCATGTCTAAAAACAAACTACTACTGATCCAAAAGCCCAAGGTAAAGATGAGAACCTTGTACCAGATGACGGGTTTTGAAGCGACCTGTGAAACCACAGCCATTGGATGAACCTTACATTTCTAATGTTCTGACTTGAGCTTAACAAAACTGGTTTTTAGTTGAATACAAAGCACAAGAAACTTATCAAAATGCTTTCTATCATTTCTTCTTAAACGAAATGGGTTTAGCCTTAAGAAGACCAAACCCATTTCGTTAAATATGCGTACGATAAGGTGAATATTCACTACAACCTACGATATGAAAGAAAATGTGAGAAACGGTTCACTTGCCTCCTTTTCGTAGCAATACAACTTGAGATTCCAGCAACGCACTAAACGAATGTAATCTGAGGTTGTAGAGGCTTTGGGTAGGAAACACAGACCCAAGAGCTAGAGCAGAGATCGAGGAGAAATATATCTCTGTGTCTTGTCTACTAAATTAGCATTACCGACCTGGTAAGTAGCTAGGCGGATTTAAACCGAAAACGCTCAAGTAAGTATCCTCCCGGTTGACTCCGTGCTTCCATTCCTCTGATTACCGCCATGGCTAAATCATACTCATCTTCAAACATCTGCCCTGCAATCTCATGGGCTTTGAGTTGATGCCACTGGTCTTCAATCCGATTCATCTTGGCACTGTACGGCGGCAAGAAAAAGAGCAGCACTCCCTGGTCTTGCCAACGTTGCCAGTGCTCTCGGACGAGGTCACACTTGTGAAATCGAACAGTTATCCTGCACGACGACCGTCAAGCGCCCAGTTTCTTTCAGGGTCAGGGCGGTTTTTTCAGCGATCCAGTCCATCACTTTGATGTAACTTTCGCCAGCAAATCCGCCTTGAGCGAGGGCATCCTCAACGGTTTTGTCGGGTTGCCAGAGTCCCAGAATGCTGATGCGGTTGCCTCTCGTCGGCACTTGTTCCAACTGTTTCTGCGACCCGACTGTCGCTGTAGCTGACCGGACTGTACAAACAGAATCCCGCTTCATCCAGGTACTTCAGGTCAATGTGCCCCTCCTGGGCGGCGAGTTCTAGCGTGGCGAGGTCGGACTGTTTGCGCTGCTGCTGCTCTGGGTCTGGACTTTGTGGTTGAGTATGACGGGTGCGCTTCCATTGGCACCCCTTTTTTGTAGAATCCGGCGGATTCGGTCAGGACTCAGCTTGATGACGCGCTCTTGCTCCAGCAGGGCGGATAATTGGGCACTGTTGTAGGTCCGTCTTAATCTCGCCTACCTATTTAATACAGTAATCAAAGTCGTGAGTTGCGGGATCTACTGCGGTAGTTTTGCAATTTCAATCGTGGATCTCCACTCATGATTGAGTAGATCGCGCAATTTAATGACGCGATCGCAAGTTTTCAATCGTTTAATCAGTACACTAGAGCAGCAAATTTGTTGCACAAAGCAGAATCGATCTTAAATTTTATGCATCTCACAACTGAAACCGCTATTTACGGTTCTCGTTCCGCAAGATGGGTTGCGCATCCATCCGTTGGGTCTATTGATTGATGCCAAACTACACTTAGAGCTATATTCGCATGAGGTAGACCCTTAGCCCGCTTGATGTAGCACCGAACCATAGACTTTAGCCTTAAATTCTAACTTTTGAGGTCGGCAAAGTTGACACGCCTGTAAATCCATCTACAAGCATGAAACGTGAATCATTGAAGAAAACCTTAATCAAAGTATTGTTACCGTTTGGATTGACACTGCTGCTGATCTTCTCTAAAGATTTTCTATTGCAATACACCGTTCAAAATCCTGGTCCGGCAAACAGGGTCGAAATCGGTGCAACATTTATTCAGATGAATGCTGAAGCGTTGAATTTAGATTGGAAAGCTGCATATAAAGAAATTATTAACGATCTCGGCATCAATCATGTTCGGATTCCTGTGTTTTGGGATCAGATCGAATCCGCACCCGGTATTTTTAACTGGAGCGCAATCGATTGGCAGATGAAAGAAGCTGCTAAAGCCAACGCAAACGTGCTTTTAGTTGTGGGACACCGCGTTCCCCGCTATCCAGAATGCTATGCACCCGCATGGACTCAAAACTTTAATGACCAGGAATTTAAGCAATCATTATTGAACATGATAGAAGCAACAGTACTTCACCTAAAAGATTATCCCGCCCTTGAAGCGTGGCAAATCGAGAATGAACCGTTAGCTAAGATTTTAGGCAAGATTTGGGGAGGGCAGACGTGCCGAGAGGTCGCTCCATTCATGACCGAGGAGATTAAATTTGTACGATCGCTTGATCCAACTCACCCAACTGTTGTAACGTTTGCCACAACACCTTGGATGGCTTCACAACTGCGACAAACTCTTAAGTTTGATAGTGATGTTATTGCCGTTACCCTATTCAACAAACTTTTTTTTAGAAGTCCGGTGTTTAACGGATATGTCGAGATGTTTAAGCTAGGATTTATCTCGCCATTGCGGTTGGCCTATCAAAAAGCAGTTGCAGAACATCAGGGAAAACAATTTTGGATTGCAGAACTGCAAGCAGAACCGTGGGGTCCAGATGGTCCTTATCAGTTTGAGCATCCTGAAGATGCATATTTATCCATGAATCCTGAACGCTTAACTGAAACTTGGACATACGCCATGCAAGCTGGGATCTCTAAGCTGTATTTCTGGGGTGCTGAATGGTGGTTAGCTGAGAGAAACAAAGGAAATGCTGTGATGCTGAATGCGGTGAAAAAACTAATGGTCGATCGCAAATAGTCTAATCAATACTGTGGTTCGCGTCGGGCATACTCAGAAAAAACTTCAGCAAACCAATCCATGTCTACCGTAAAGCATTGAATGCTATACTCAAAGCGCTTTTTACCGTCTGATGACTATGACCGATTCACCTCGCGACGTGAATTTAAGATCAGTACTGATCGTCGGAGCGGGTCAAGGCATTGGATTAGAGTTTGTCAAACAATTTTTAAGCACAAATCGCGCCGATCGCCTCTACGCCACCTATCGAAATCCGAAATCAGACCTGGTAACGATCGCAGATCCACGCCTGCGCTGTTTGCCAATGGATATTACCGACGAAACCCAGATCGCGGATGCGATCGCAGAGATTCAAACCGAAACATCCGCGCTGCATTACGTGATCAACTGCGTTGGCATTCTGCACGACTCGATCATGCAGCCTGAAAAAAGCTTGCGTCAGATCAATGCAGAGAACTTACTGCGGTATTTTCAAATTAATAGTGTTGGCGGCGTTTTATTAGCAAAACACGTGCAGCCGTTGTTAAAGCATCGCGATCGTTCTGTCTTCGCGACGATTTCTGCAAAGGTGGGCAGCATTGGTGACAATCACTTAGGCGGATGGTATGGCTATCGCGCCTCTAAAGCAGCTTTAAATATGTTGATGCGAACCACCGCGATCGAATACAAGCGAACCTGTCCACGTGCGATCGTCGTCACCTTGCATCCGGGCACAACCGATACTGAATTATCCCGTCCATTTCAGCGCAACGTACCGCCAGAAAAATTATTTTCCTGCGATCGCACCGTCAAACAACTATTAACTGTTCTCGATGGATTTCAAGAAAGCGATAGCGGTGAATTCTTTTCTTGGGATGGCAGTCGGCTACCTTGGTAAAGATGTAAATCTAATGAATAGTGTGCAAACACCTCCGTCTTCACACTATTCTCTACTGCTGACACTGAAGCGAATCAAACACCCTCTCGGCTTTTTCTCGTGCATCTTGTCCAGTCGTGAGCAAACTAATAATGTATCGATCGGCATTCAAGGTAACAGTGGCACGATACGTCACGCTGATTTTAGACGTAGAAGCAGATTGTTTTGCCCGTCCTTCTCCGATCGTCACCAGAACTGTTTCACCACAAAACTCTTTTGGCTCGATGCGTTCTCTTGTTACCTTAAAGTCTCCCGCATCTCCCAAAGAAATTGTGTCTAAAAATCGCTCAATTCTGCGTTTCTCGCCTTCTTGAACCCCTTTCATGCGGGCGGCCAGTAGCTGAATATCGGGTTGCTCTGCACTGTTGGTAATGAGCGCAACTCTAGCGCCCACAAAGTTTAATCCCAAGACACTCTGAGCATTGGGAATGTTGTATTTAATAATATTGTTCGCGATCGCGTCTGCTTGCTGTGGGCGTTGCCCGTTGGCGATAAATTTCATCGTCAGCCCCAGCGTCCCAACTCCTAGCAGCGCGATCGCGCCGAGCAACACAGCAGTGGATTCCCAAATCGTGACTTTGTACTGAGGAATTTGCGTCATTCCAAACTCACTCCCAAAAATCGATCAAAAAAGCGCGATCGCCAAACCCAACGCACAATAAAACACCACTCTATCGCAGCAAATCCTAGAAAAATGAGATCGGCAGTTTCGAGTGCCGACAATTCAAAGAAAATCCGAACGGGCGGAACGAATAAAATCAGCAAATATACAAAAATAAGTGCCACCGTCACAAACGTATAGCGCCAATCTCCACTCAATGGTTCACCCCCCACCCACGCTGTCGTTGGAGGTTTGAGAAATGGAATTAAAAGCAGTTCGCAGAATACCAAAATGGTTACTAACGCCGTGCGCGGCAGCGTAAAGTCAAGTTCGGTCATGGTGACGTTGAGCGGCAAATCGAGCGCTGCACTGACAAGATAAAACAGATAAATTGTCAGGGCGACTAATGTAATAGACAACGTTGCAGGCAACACAAAATGAAGCAACGAGCGAACCAGGCTTCGTTTTGGTTTTTCTCCAGGCTGCGCCCAAACCGGAATAAATAACGTCGGGATGCCAACGCCAATCAACGTAATAATCGCGCTGTGTTTATTCATGAGCGGAAAACTATCCGCGACGATCGCGGTTGCGAAAATTAGCAGCGTCACGCAGGATAATCGCACCATAAATAACTTCAGCGCGTCTAATACACCGTTGCGAATGCGCTGTCCTTCCAAAAACGTATGCGGCAATGCTTCAAACGAATCTTTTAGCAGCACAATGTCAGCGATTCCCCGAGTTGCTTTACTGCCACTTTCCATCGCAATTCCTAAATTGGCTTGTTTCAGGGAAAGCACGTCATTCACCCCATCTCCGGTCATCGCGACATAATGTCCTGCATCTCGCAAACTCCTCACAAGTTTGGCTTTTTGCTGAGGCGTAATGCGTCCAAACACATTGTACTGACGCGCGGCTTGGGTAAATTGCGCGTTGTCTAACCCAGCTAGTTGCATTCCTGAAATGAGTCTAATTTCATCGCTAAATCCGGCTTGCTTTGCCAATGCCGCTACCGTTTGCGGATTGTCTCCCGAAATAATCTTGATCGTAATTCCCGCTTTGACAAATCCTTGTAGCGTCTCCTGAACAGACGGACGCAACTGATCACTAAAACTCAATACAGCCAAAGGCGTTAGCGCGGCGGGTAAAAATGGAGTCTCGGTTTGAAGCAAGTCTGGACTATGCGCAAACAACACCACTCGCAAGCCTTGTTGCGTGAGTTGCTCAGTCAGTTGTTCAATGTAGTCTGACGCAGACGGACTGAGCGAAAAGCATTTTGTCAGCACTTCTGATGCGCCGAGAAAATACGTTCCAGGAATGTCACGAAAGGAAATGGCGCTCCATTTGCGCTCCGATGAAAATGGAACCTCCGATCGCAGCGATCGCGCATAGCCAGAACAGCTAAGCAAAATCGCCTCGCTGGTACGATTTCCAGCTTGTGTACTCGCGGCGTAATCACCCAGCAAGGTTCGCAGCTCCGATTCAGAGCGCTCGATCGGATAAATTGCGCCTAATTCAATCTGATTTGTGGTCAGCGTTCCAGTTTTGTCTAAACACAGGACATCGACATTACTAAGCGACTCGATCGCATTCGTTTGTTGAATCAAAACGTTTTCGCCCAACATTCTCACCGCACCCGTCGCATACGCTAACGTGATTGCAATCAGCAATCCGGCGGGGACGAGTCCAGCAATAACCGCCGCACGCTGCACCACTTCATTAAAAGGCTGCGATCGACTAATGAATCCAATCCCGACTAACAGCCAAAGAAACAATGCAACCAGCAACAACACTCGAATGATTAAATTAATTTCTTGCTGCAATGGCGTATAGATTTGTCGAAATTCTCTTGCGCCCACCACAAGCTGATAAGCCACTGTTTCGGTTCCCACTTTTTGCGCTTCATAATGAGCGCGTCCACTCGCACAAAAACTGCCCGAATAGACCGGATCGCCCAGTCGTTTAAGAATCAGATCCGATTCGCCGGTCAGCAACGATTCATCGACTTCGATCTGCCCGTCGCAAACAATCTGACCATCAACCAAAATTTGATCTCCTGGACTCACCCGCAGAATATCGCCTAAAACAATTTCGTTCGGGTCAGAGATGAGCGCTTCACCATTGCGAATAATCGTCGCTTGAGGGCGAGAGAGCAACGCGATCTCGTCTAGCTTACGTTTTGCCCAAATTTCCTGAACAATGCCAATAAGGACGCCGCTAAAAATTACAACCGCTACGAAAACGGCATCGCTTGGGCGTTTTAGCACAATAAAAACGCCGCTGATCACAAAAAAAACGGCATTTACAAAGGTAAATAGATTCTCACGAAAGATGCGCCAGTAGGAACGACTTGTCGGCAACGTTACCTGATTGGTGTGGCCCGCAAGCTTTTGTGCGTTGACTTCGCGATCGCTAAGTCCCTGTACCTGTGTCATGAGAAGAGTTTAAGCCCGATTATATTACGCATAATGCCGTGCAGATCAACGGTAAGCATTTGATTGCCAAATTCTATGCAGCTCTACAGAATAATTTAGATTGACAGTAATTTAGCTCTTTAGATCTACAGTAGGACTTGCAACCGCAGAATGGAGTTCCATGTTCTGTAGAAGTGATCGCTGTTGCTTTGTTGATTGTTGAGAAACATGTTTGAAATGCAACACTGAAAACCATTTATGTAGTAAGATGCGAAACTGATTTGTAAACGTTGAGCAATCAACTTAAATTCTTTTGCAAACCATTATATTGCAAGTCCGAAATCTCAGAATTCTAAGTGTAGCTGGGTGTTTCTTGATAGAGAAAGACGACTTGATTTTATGCCGCGATCGTTTGAGGACAAGCTGAATGTTTAGGTCTAGCCGTAAAACTTATAGTTATAGGTCTAGCCGTTCGCTGTACCAAAAGAAAAAACCCTTACCCCGCAAGTGGGTTTTGCTCTCAATTCCACTCGCTTTGATTGGGTTAGAGTTGCTGGTGCGGCTGATTGTTGGAGTTTCCGGAAAAACAGATGAGCTATCAGCGTTTCAGGGCGAACCGCTGAACGTCACCGCCTATCGATTAAAGTATCTCGATCGCGCGGGCAAGATGTTTGACGGGCTTCCCAACCAAGGACAACTGACGGTGAAGCAAAGTCCGGTGATGGGCTATCGGTTGGTGGGCAACCAGGAAAGTCAAGACTGGAAAATTAATGAACAAGGGTTTCGGAGTGATCAAGCGATCGCGCTCGATAAACCAAAAGGCGAAGTCCGAATTTTTGTTTTGGGCGGCTCAACCGCTTTTGGGCAACTCAGTTCTAGCAATGAAGCGACGTTTACCCAAAAACTAGAAGCTCGTCTAAACCAGCAAGTGGCGGCTCAAAAAGCCAATCCTGGTAAATTTCGTCCGGCTGTTCTGCCTTATTTTGCCGATGAGTTAGACAAAGCTCTAGCGCTCCCGCCGCAAATTCGGGAAAATCGCTACAACGTGATTAACGCGGCTGTACCGGGCTATATTTCTGGCAACGAACTGTCTAAGCTGGCGTTTGATGTGTTGCCTTATCAGCCCGATCTCATTGTCGTTCTCAATGGCTATGCTGATTTGCTCGTGCCAAGCACTCAAGAAGGCAGCGATATTCCGGGTACAGAAAGTTTGTTAGAGAGCGCTCCTCGTCATTTACTTGTCGGATTAACGCAGCAGGTCAAAAATTTATTCTCGCAGCTGTTTCTGGTTAAAGCCTTTCAATATTGGGTGCTACAGCCTCAAACTTCGCTCAAACAAGTCATTCCTCCCAGTGAAGGAGATGCGTCGTTGACGCAACGGATGCCTACCGAGGCAGATGAACTCAACCGCCGAGCAGAGCGCTATCGCCAAAATATGGGTCAACTGGCGCGGCTCACGAGTGCCTCAAAAGTTCCGTTGATTGTGGCAATGCAGCCCGAAATTACCAGTCGGGGTGCGAGCCAAACGCCCCGCGAGAAAGAGATTTTGGAGCAACTCGGCTCGCAGTATCCGCAACAGGTGAAAGCGGGATATTCAGAGTTGCAGCGATCGCTGGATCAAGTCAAAAAAGAAGTGCCGCAGGTCACTACGTTTAATTTCTACAATGCTTACGCTGGCTTTAAGGGCGATGCGTTTCAAGACGCGATTCACCTGACGGACGATGCCAACACTGCTCTAGCAAACCGCTTGTTTGACGCGATTTCAAAACAACTCCAGCTTCAACCCAAACCCTACAGCGGGACACAGCCCCCCGCTTCGTGAATATAACTTCTGATAGAAGGATTCTCTTGAAGCGATCCCCTAAGATAGCTGCGGTTGCGGTTTGCGTAATTGCATCGCGATCGCATTATGTTCATGGAGGAATTTCTATATGAAAGGTTTACTATCATCATTGCGCCAAAGCCTACTGCGCGGCATGGTTATCGCATTCGTGGGACTGCTAAGCTGGGTTGGCATGAGTGCAATCTCAGCTAACGCGATCGCAGCGCCGACCGTTGACGATGTGAGCGGACAGCAAGAAGTGATCAGCCCGGACAGCCAGAAGTATGGCTCCCGCGAAGAAGCATATGACAAAGCTGTGCAAGCAATCAAAGATCCGAAAGGTGCAGAGAAAGAATACGAGAAAGACTTAAAAATCTTTAAGAAAGAGACTCCAAACGCAGACAAGGTTATCGAGAATACAGCGAAGGCAGTGAAGAAAACCGTAGGCCAAGAATAACAGCTTGTTGGGTCAAGCGTAATCCTCTCGGTTTTGCTGCTTCAAACGAGTGAACACAGCCAATAATTACAGTGATGAATAAGCCCTGTCTTTGTATGAGCAGGGCTTGTTTTTGTAAATCAGTGGTTCTGAACAGAGACGAAGGGTACCTGCATAACGTTATGCAAAAACATTATGCAAAGAGAGATAAATCCTGCTTACTCTTTCCTCCCTCATCCCGCGTTTTCAGCCTCTTTGCCCGTGTTCCTGTAGAGCTTGGCAACTACAATGTATAAGAAATTTCGCACCCCTTGATTTATGACAGCCAATCCGTTGTGGTACAAAAACGCCATTATTTATGAATTATCGGTTCGAGCATTTGCCGATAGCAATGGAGACGGAATCGGCGATTTTGTCGGATTAACCCAAAAGCTTGATTACTTAGAAGAATTGGGCGTGACTGCCCTTTGGCTGCTGCCATTTTTCCCATCACCGCTTCGAGATGATGGCTATGACATCGCCCATTACACCAGCGTCAATCCGATTTATGGAACGCTCGACGACTTCAAAGCGTTTCTAAAAGCGGCTCACGATCGCGGCATTCGGGTCATTATTGAACTAATTATCAATCACACCTCCGATCAACATCCCTGGTTTGATCGGGCGCGGCGTGCCCCTGAAGGTAGCTCAGAACGGAATTTTTATGTCTGGAGCGACACGGCTGAGAAATACTCGGACACGCGAATTATCTTTCAAGATTTTGAAACGTCAAATTGGTCATGGGATGGGATTGCCAAGGCATTTTATTGGCATCGCTTTTACCATCATCAGCCTGATCTCAATTACGACAATCCCGACGTTCAAGAAGCGGTATTTGAGATTTTAGATTTTTGGATGGATTTGGGAGTCGATGGGTTACGGCTGGATGCCGTGCCATACCTTTATGAGCGAGAAGGCACGAACTGCGAGAACTTGCCCGAAACGCACGCTTACCTAAAAGCCCTACGATCGCACATCGATTCAAAATACCCCGACCGAATGCTGCTCGCGGAAGCGAATCAGTGGGCAGAAGATGCGGTGAAATATTATGGTGACGGTGATGAGTGCCACATGAATTTTCACTTTCCGCTCATGCCTCGATTGTTTATGTCGGTGCGAATGGAAGATAGTCTCCCGATTATCGACATTCTCCAACACACGCCGCCAATTCCTGAGAACTGCCAGTGGGCGATCTTTTTACGCAACCACGACGAATTGACCCTAGAAATGGTCACGGACGAAGATCGCGATTATATGTACAACGTCTATGCTCAAGATCCGATGATGCGGGTGAATGTCGGCATTCGGCGGCGTTTGGCTCCGTTGTTGGGGAACGATCGGCGTCAAGTTGAGTTGCTCAATAGCCTGCTGTTCTCCTTGCCCGGAACGCCTGTGATTTACTACGGCGATGAAATTGGCATGGGCGACAACGTGTATCTAGGCGATCGCAATGGTGTCAGAACCCCAATGCAGTGGACGAGCGATCGCAATGCTGGATTTAGTCGGGCGGCGTCTCAAAAACTGTATTTCCCCGTGATTATTGATGCAGAATATCATTACGTCACGACTAACGTTGAAGTGCAGAGTGCAAATCAATACTCGCTCTTGTCGTGGATGAAGCAGGTTATTGACCTTCGCAAACAGTATGCTGTCTTCGGAAGCGGTGACTTTAAGTTTTTGCCCTCTTCTAATCACAAAGTTTTATCGTTTATTCGCGCGGATCAGGAGAGCAGAATTTTAGTCGTTGCAAATCTTTCTGCGGCGGCACAGTCGGCAACATTTGATCTGTCGCTGTTCACAGACTACACGTTGACTGAAATGTTTGGGCAGACCGAGTTTCCCCCGATCACGGATGATCCTTATCGGCTCAATCTTTCCCCTTATGGGTTTTATTGGTTTGTCATGAAACCGATGTAATGACGCCCTGCCCGCAATTCGCCTATCGCTTGCGCTCTTGTAATTTGCGATAGACGGCGCTCAGATCCACACGGTGATAGGCGATCGCAACGAGGGTGTGATAGAACAAATCTGCGACTTCTCCCGCGATCGCCTCTGCGTCATCGTCCTTACAGGCCATCACCACTTCTGCCGCTTCTTCGCCAATCTTCTTGAGAATCTTGTTGTCGCCGCCGTCGAGCAGTTTGCGAGTGTAAGAGCCTTCGCTCGGAGTATCTCTGCGATCGCAGATGATCGAAAACACTTGTGACAAGGTATCGGCAGGTGGCGGTGTTACCCCGCTATTCACTTGGTGAAAACAACTGCGTTCTCCGGTATGGCAGGCAATATCGCCGCTCTGTTCGACGGTGACTAGCAGCGCATCGCTATCGCAGTCATAGCGGATCGCTTTGACCTTTTGAGTATGTCCAGACGTTGTGCCTTTGTGCCAAAATTCTTGCCGCGATCGGCTCCAAAACCACGTTTCACCCGTTTCCAAGGTTTTCTGAAGCGAGTCTTGATTCATCCAGGCCATCATCAACACAGTGCCGTCGAGATAGTCTTGCACGATCGCAGGTACTAAGCCGCGATCGTCATATTTGATCGTTTCAACGGGAATTGATTGCGCGGAGATGAGTTCAGAAGACATAGCATTCAAAAAATCTAACTTCAAAAAACCTAACGGGCGGCTGCATTGATTATTCTAAGGGGAAATGCTCGGCTAAATAGCGTTTGGCGGTGTCGCGATCGTGGATATCCCCATCCAAGGTTGCCATCAATAGGTGATCCAAGATTTCTTTAAACTGCCGACCTTGCTTGTAACCCAGTTGCTTGAGGTCATTTCCATCTAACGGCGCTTTTACCCGCGACCAACAGGTGAGGTATTGCCAGATGCGTTGCCGAGGCGATTGGCTTCGCCAAGCTCCACCGGATCGCACGGCTACTAGGGTCAACATCGGGACATCATAGGGCTTGAGCAGTTTCACCACTTCGCTGGGTCGAGTTGCTTGGGGCAGCGTTGCTATCAGTTGCGCTTGCACTTGGCAGAGGCTAGTGAGACGCTCGATGCTGTCATGAGGAAGCTGGAGCGTTTGAGCAACAAATCCGCGTTCTTCAGGGGCTAATTGCGCTAGGAGAACTTCGAGCAGCAGTTGCCAGTGAATCAACATCTGCTGCGGATCAAAACGACGGAGCCAGCGATCGACCAGCCGCAACTGCCACCACAATTCGTCATCTAGTTCTAATGTGGGGTGAATGCAGCTTAACGCTCCTAGCTCTGACAGCTTCTTGAGGGCGGGCTTCCAATAAGGCGCTTGCAAGATGTGCTTCAGTTCGGCTTTGAGGCGAGTTTGCAGAGCAGGCGCAATGACTCGTTCGGACTGGCCCGATTGAAATTGCGTGTAAATGCCACTAGCGATCGCATAGCGAATGAATCCTTCAGTTTGCGACTCGATCTCAAATCCAAGCCGCACGGCAAATCGTACGGCTCTAAAGATTCGGGTCGGGTCTTCAATAAAACTATTGGTGTGTAGCACGCGAATGTGCTTTTTCTGCAAATCCAACACGCCGCCGAAAAAATCGAGCAATTCATTCGCACGAGGATGGGTTAACCGCAGTGCCAACGCGTTGATCGTGAAATCCCGACGATAGAGGTCTTGACGAACCGAACTTGCCTCAACTTCTGGGTTGGCGGCGGGATAGGGATAGAACTCCGTCCGAGCGGTGGCAATGTCGATCCAGAGCGAATCGAGAGTGGGATCGTTGTGCCACAGCAGCGCTGCTGTTTGAAATTTTCCGTGAATCTCTAATCGCGCTTGAGGGTAGAGGGCTTGCAGCGATCGCGCTAATTCGACTCCCGCTCCGACATCGGCAGACTGGTGAAAGCCATCGACAACGAGATCAATGTCATTTAGCATCACAGGCTGATCTGGCTCGGCAAGTAACAGATCGCGGACACCGCCACCGACGAGATACAGATGCCATCCGCGCTGTTGGGCTTGCTCAGATGCGATCGCCAGAATTTTCTGCAAAGGTGGAGTCAATCGGCCGAGATCGAGCCGCGCCGTGTGTGAGCGTCCAGGCGATCGCCCAGTCGATGGGTCAGAGGATTTGGAGTGTTGGCTTCCCGCTTCGTGCAACTGCCGTAAAACATCGGTTCGAGTCACAATTCCAACGAGTTGCTCTTGCTCCAAGACGGGAAGCCGACCGATATCGTAAGTGACCATTAACGATTCGATCTCGGGAAGCAGGGTTTCGGGTGCGATCGTTTTCAAATTCGTCGTCATATAGCCCTTAACGGGTGCATGAGAGAATCCGTGATGCAACGCAATATCTAAATCGCGACGAGAAATCATACCCACTAGACGATCAGCATCCACAACCGATAAGCCAGAATGTCCGTACCTCAGTAAAATTCGCTGAGCTTCATCAATTGTCGTTTCTGGTCGAATGGTTCTCACCGGCGAGGACATCAAATCTCGCGCGGTCGGTGGTTGGGGAATCTGATCTCTAAATTGAGCCAAAATCTGATCCAGAAGCGGCTGGGGATCTTCTTCTCGACTCGTTAATGCTGCTGCTTTGGGATGTCCACCTCCCCCAAACGGGCTAAGCACCGCATTGAGATCCGTTCCTGAAATGTGCGATCGCGCAATCACCGCCAGCACATTTCCACCGTCTCGGCACGCCGCCCCCCGACAATAGTGATGCGCCAAAAATAGGGCGTCCATATCTGTCAGTTCCATAATTCGGGAGGCAAGGCTTGAGAGTCCCGGCACATAGTCCTCAGTCTGAAGCACGACCCAGGCGATCGTTTGCCCGCGAATGGTTTCGGACTGTAACTGCTCTAGCGCCTGACCCAAAAGCTCTTGCAGTTGAGGAGAAAGACCGGGATCGACGTACTCTGCGATCGCGCTTAGACTTGCATCTTGAGTCATGAGCCACGCTAATGCCGCTGCATCCCTAGCTGTTGTGTGATCGTAGGTCAGCGAGCCAGTATCGGTGTGAATGCCGAGTGCCATCACCGTTGCTTCGCTGGGTGTGAGTGAAATCGACTGAGCTTGCACGATCTCCGCAATCAGCGTGGTGATTGCTCCAACCGAATCAAAATGAACTTCTGTTGCGGGAATATCACTGTCAACGCTTTTGTGATGGTCGTAAATAATAATGTCAATGTTGGGCAGATCGATCCACTTTGCAGTAGCACCGATGCGATCGCGGCTTTGGGCATCAACGATCGCGATCGAGCGAATTAAATCTGGATTCACTGATCGCGGCTCGATCAAAGGATATTCATCGCGGTGGAGCGCCAAAAAGTCCCGCACAGCAGGATGGGCACCTCCTGAAAGGACAATCCGCGATCCCGGACGCAAGCGGCTGACCCCAACGGCAGCACCTAGGGTATCAAAATCTGCTGTGGTGTGACATAGAATCAAGTCCATCATTTCTGATAAGTTACTTAGTGATAGTGAAAACGCAGTTTCAATAACTGCCATAACTGGATTTAATTTGCTGTTTAGGGAGAAGGAAATGTCGATCGTATTTCAAATTGCATTAACTGCGCTGGTTCTCTTCTCGTTTGTCATGGTGATTGGCGTTCCTGTTGCCTACGCTTCACCAAGCAACTGGGATCAATCGAAGCGCTTGATTCTGCTGGGGTCAGGAATCTGGTTTATTTTGGTGATTACTGTCGGGGTTCTAAACTACCTCGTGGTGTAAATTTGCGTGTGCAGGGTTGCGGTCGTGGGGAAGAGATTTTAGTATTTCAACCCCACCCCTCTATTCTTCCGTCCTGCTAAGATAAGTTTTTCTAAACTTTCTTTGCTAAATGTTAAGGTCTAAATTAGTAAACCGGATTAATCCTACCAAAGCCGACGGATCTCGCTAGGTTTGAGGAGGCATCCTGAAGCAGGTTCTCACCCCCAAAGGCAGAAAATCTGTTTAAGCTATCGGTGTGCATCACGTTGGTACTCAAATTAAACAATGGCTATTTTTGAAGGAACATTTGCTCAAACCGATGGGTTACGGTTTGCG
This sequence comes from Myxacorys chilensis, assembly GCF_059505265.1. NCBI lineage: Bacteria > Bacillati > Cyanobacteriota > Cyanophyceae > Leptolyngbyales > Leptolyngbyaceae > Myxacorys > Myxacorys chilensis. The sequence continues at coordinate 47,075 of NZ_JCACKG010000094.1, forward strand.
ATCGTTGTAGGTCGCTTTAATGATTTAGTGACGGGAAAGCTCTTAGAGGGCTGTCAAGACTGTCTCAAACGGCACGGAATTGATGTCAACCCTCAAGGAACTCAAACCGACTATGCCTGGGTTCCCGGCGCGTTTGAGTTGCCTTTAGTCGCGCGTCAGCTTGCCATGTCCGGTCGGTATGATGCTGTCATTTGCCTGGGCGCAGTGATCAAAGGGCAAACGCCTCACTTTGATTATGTCTCGGCTGAAGTGTCTAAAGGCATTGCAGCGGCTGGATTTCAAACGGGCGTTCCTGTCGTCTTTGGCGTATTGACGACAGACACCATGCAGCAAGCCTTAGAACGAGCCGGCATCAAGAGCAATTTAGGCTGGGAATATGGCATGAGCGCTTTAGAAATGGCCAGTCTGATGCGTCAAGTCAAAGGTGCAGTGCCAAATCCCTACGCTAATTCGGACTATAGCAATCCGGACTATGCAAACTCAGCCGCTGCAAACTCAGCTATTTCCTCCGCTGGACATCACACTCTTCCTGCTTCAACAGTACATGTTTCAGAGGCCTCTAATCAGCCGCTTTCGTAGCCGCGAATGCCGCGAATCCACACGATTTTGCACGTGCTACGGCAGGTGATCGGGTTCTAGAAAGGCGTCTCAAAAGGGCGTCTTTTTAAATTTTGTTTGAAAATTCCCAGCAACCGAAGCTCTAAAAAGGATCGCAGAATTTTTCTCATCCAGACATCCTCGTCCACTCTATGCTATAAACTACAGTAATCTTGTCGAGAAACCGGAGATTAAAGATCAGGGATGAAGGATGAGGAATGGAAAGTAGTCAAAGTCGTTGTGAACTGTTGATAGCGTTTCTCGCCTGCTTGTATCCCAATTCTGGTTATCCCTCATCCCTCATCCCTCATCCTTCATCCCTTAAGAGATCGCCGTGGCCATCACAGTTCAAGACGTTTCTAAGCAGTTTGGCAGTTTTCAAGCCCTTGATCGAGTCTCGCTAGAAATTAAAAGCGGTTCTCTAGTGGCGCTATTAGGTCCGTCCGGGTCGGGCAAATCGACATTACTGAGACTGATTGCGGGTTTAGAGATGCCAGATTCTGGAAAGATTTGGCTGACGGGAGAAGACGCCACCGATCGCAGTGTGCAAGAGCGCAATATTGGATTTGTGTTTCAGCATTACGCGCTGTTTAAGCATTTGACCGTGCGTAAAAATATTGCCTTTGGGCTAGAAATCCGCAAAGCGTCAGCCAGCAAAGTAAAGAAGAAAGTTGAAGAATTGCTGGAGTTAGTGCAATTGAGTGGACTGGGCGATCGCTACCCGTCTCAACTCTCTGGAGGACAGCGCCAACGGGTTGCCCTAGCGCGAGCCTTAGCGGTGGAACCTCAGGTTCTCTTGCTCGACGAACCGTTTGGCGCACTCGATGCCAAAGTGCGTAAAGATTTGCGGGCATGGCTGCGGCGACTGCACGATGAAGTCCACGTGACAACCGTGTTTGTCACCCACGACCAAGAGGAGGCGATGGAAGTCTCAGACGAACTAGTGGTGATGAACAAAGGCAAAGTCGAGCAAATTGGAACGCCTGCCAATATTTACGATCATCCCGCCAGCGCTTTTGTCATGAGCTTTATCGGACCGGTCAACGTGCTGCCCAGTTCGTCACACATTTTTCAGAACAACGGGTTTGACTCTGCCCATCCAGAAATGTTCTTGCGTCCTCAAGATGTGTTGATCGAAACCTCTCCCAATGGCAGCACGGTTTCCGCTAGAGTCACTCGTCTGATTCATCTGGGCTGGGAGGTCCAGGCAGAATTATCTCTTGATGACGGTCAGATTGTCACAGCGCATTTGACCCGCGATCGCTTCGATCAGTTGAACTTAGCGCCTCAACAACGGGTATACGTCAAACCCAAAGATGCAAAGTCTTTCCCGCTCTACTACTCGATCTAGCTGAAGGGATGAGGGATGAAAGATGGCTTGATAGCGCTGTGCGAGCAGGAATTACCTACAGCAGTGCTGACACAAGAAATGAGGAATGTTGAAGTTTTTACTTCATCCCTCATCCCTCATCCCTCCCCTAGCTCAGTAGTAGAATGATGGAGTCTAGAAAATATTGCCTCTGCTATGGTGACGCTCTCGCCCGAACTCAAAGCCCGTCTCTCTCAGCCTCTCAAGATAGGACATGTTGAGGTCAACAGCCGAGTGCTGCAATCGCCCCTTTCTGGAGTGACAGATTTAGTGTTTCGACGGTTGGTGCGCCGCTATGCGCCCGAGTCGATGATGTATACCGAAATGGTCAATGCGACCGGATTGCATTATGTCAAGCAGCTTCCGATCATTATGGAAGTCGATCCGAATGAGCGTCCCATTAGCATTCAGCTATTTGATTGCCGTCCCGATTTTTTGGCAGAAGCCGCCCAGAAAGCGGTTGCTGAAGGAGCCGATACGGTCGATATCAATATGGGTTGTCCGGTCAATAAAATCACTAAGAATGGCGGCGGCTCGTCATTGCTCAGGCAACCTGAATTAGCCGCAGAAATTGTGCGATCGGTGGTTGAAGCCGTTGAGGTTCCGGTGACAGTCAAAACGCGCATCGGCTGGACAGAAAAAGAAATCAACATTCTTGACTTTGCTCGCCGCATGGAAGATGCAGGCGCAAAAATGATCACTGTGCATGGACGAACTCGTGCCCAAGGCTATAACGGCTCTGCCAAGTGGGAATGGATCGCCAAAGTCAAAGAAGTCCTCTCAATTCCGGTCATTGGTAACGGTGACATCTTCTCGGTCGAGTCGGCGGTGCGATGTCTAGAGCTAACCGGAGCCGATGGCATCATGTGTTCACGGGGCACGCTGGGCTATCCGTTTTTGGTGGGCGAGATTGATCACTTTCTCAAAACAGGAGAGGAAAGACTTCCCCTCACGCCCGTTGAGCGGCTAGAGTGCGCTCGTGAGCATTTGCAAATGCTGTGGGAATATAAGGGCGATCGCGGCGTTCGGCAAGCCCGCAAACACATGACGTGGTATTCCAAAGGCTTTATGGGCGCGGCAGATTTGCGCGGACAGTTGAGTGTAATTGAGAATGTTCATCAAGGGTTGGACTTGATTGATACCGCGATTACTCGTCTCAATCAATCTGGGTGGCAAGCCGAAGCGGAACCTGAACTCATCGCGCTGTAAAACGATAAACGCAATGTGTTGTATAGCACTTTCGTTATGTCGGATCTTCTGTCACGCTTGTGTGAATTTGTAGTGAATCTATCAGGATCGAGCAGTTGCTTTAAGCTCAGTCACACTGATTTAGCATTGTATAAATCGCGATCGCTGTGCCTGTACTCTTGAACTGACTGTGAAGCTACTAACTCTTTAGCGATGAGGAACGAGATGTTATGCCATTTACACTCATTCAAGGTACGTTTGAGCCATCGAGTGGAATACCAGATGGAGATTCAGTCCGTTTCAAGGCAGATGACGATACGCTATTCGACAAGTTAGGTGGAAGAGTCGAGTTCAAGAGCGAAGGACAAGTGCAACTACGCTACGAAGGCATTGATGCGCTTGAAAAAGCGGCGAAAAAACCCTTTTCGTCAGACGCCACCGACCGCAACATCGAGCTACTTGGAGGCAAAAAGGCTGGGTTGCCAGGATATATTCTTTCTGGCAATGCCGATGGAAATGGGCGTCCTGTTTGCTTTGTCTTCGTTGGCAAACCTCCAAAATGGGACAATTCCGATCGAGGAGAGGAGCTAACCGCCGATTTGTTGCGGGAAAGCATTAACTACAAGCTCCTTCAAGAAGGATTTGTTTACCCCATGTTTTACGAGACGCTTTACAAAGAGTTGCGCGATGTGATGGCTGCGGCAACGGAGAAGGCACGAGCAGAGAAGGCAGGAATTTGGAAGGCGGATCGCTCAAATCAAGGCGTTGAGATTGACATTCCTCCTAATTTGGCAGAATTACCACCTATTTTTCCGAAGTTGTGGCGGCGGCTGGAATCGTTTTATCAACGTCCTTCTAACCGCGACAAAACATTGAAGCAGTTTGTGGCAGCGCTATCACGAGGCAAAGACCGACTCTTTACCATTCCAGATCAACGCTCGATCAAGCTTTCCACAGCGCTGAAAGTGAGTGGAAATAAACTGACAATGCTATATAAACCAGAGGAGATGGTATTTGAATCGGATGTTCGGATTGAGCGAGTGATTGCAAGTATGACGACATCCACCTTTTAGAAACACTGGTTGTAGGACTGAGGGCATTGTCCAGCGATCGACAATGCCCGTCGATCCCAATTCATCCAGCCCAACTTGCAGAAGATCATCTTTAGACCTCTTCCATAAACACGACCGATGAGAATGACAACGGAGTTAGTAGGTCTGGAAGCTGACAATCAACGCTGAAATCATTAAAATTTGGCGATAAAACTATCATTTCACCCCTAACGGCATGACTAAGACATCTATTACTGATGCCAAAAGAAGAGTTTCAAAGCGTCATTTTGCCCTTGGAGTACTGATAGCAACTTTCTTCACTCTCTGCTTTACAGCTAGGCTAGTCCCAAGCCCCACAAGCGACAGGGCTATTTTTGTTTCTGTAGCCGAGTATCTACTTTCAGGAAATCAGCTCTACATAGATGTCTACGACAATAAAGATCCTTTGTTTTTTTACGCTGTGTCGCTGCAGCGAGTGTTTGGAGGGATAGGTGAATACCTATTTGAGTTGCTAATGGTAGTTATAGCAACAGTATCTGCATACGACATCTCGTGCATGATTGAGTGCACTCACACGATGCGTAAAAGAATTTTGCTGATTGCAGTACCTCTGCTTGTAACAGGGGCTTTCTGGCTTCCAGGATATACTACTCTGCCTGGTACAGCGCTCAGCTTATTGGCCTGCTCTTTCTTTCTTAGAAAAAAGATGCTACTTGCTGGTGGATGCATAGGATTAGTGGCTTTCACGAAATTAATCGCGTTTCCTCTGCCGGCTGTCTTCTGCCTTACCTATGAGCTTATTCTTTGGGATAAACAAGTTAGCCGCGAAAATCTCAAGCGCTTAATTACAGGATTCACGTCTGTTTCTGCGATAGTCATCGTCATACTTCTCACTAGGCATGAATTACTTGGCTATCTGCAAACTCAGCAAAATAACTTCTTCTATTCTCAAAGTCTACTGACAGACAACAGTTCCTTTGTAAACTCTTTTGCTTCACATCTTCGGACGATGTTCCTAAGATCCCCTAAGACATTGCTTCTGCTATTTTCATTAATCGCAAGCATGGGTTTCTCTGAATACATAGCAATTCAATCCAGGATTGAGAGAAAAATTAAGGCTTTTTTGATTGGTACACTCGCAACATGCATTATTTCGATAATCGTATTAGGGCTGACAGGCATATGGGAGCATCACCTGTCGCTGATATACTTCTCGCAAACTCTAATGCTTATCTGCATAGCAATAAGCATTAATTCAAAGAGGATCTTTGCTGGTTCATTATTCGGAATTGTAATAGTAGTTTCGGCCATCCTGCTTAGTGGGACACCACGTGTTACTAGCCATTATGCTGACAACCCAATGCAAATAATCCCAAGGATTGCAGCCTTGACTCAACCCTCAGTTGACTTGAAGGCGTTTAGATCTATGTATCCAAATGGAACAGGATTTGCGAGCCTTGGTCAGAACACCAATGTAATGCCACATGGAGCAGCCAATGACAGACTTATGTGCCCGGACTTCCATCAATATGCTTGGTACTCTCCTGAAAAGCTTAGGCATATTCTTGACTGTGCCAAAACAGCACCGACCCTTGTTGTTGATAGAAAATTTGTGCGTTTGGAGGAAGCACCTAACTTTTGGCCAAGGGAGGCTCAAAAACAAATTCTGCTAAAGAATTGGAATGATTTTGTGACGGCAGGGGAACGTATAATTCAAACCCAGTACTGGTGCAAGAATCTAGAGAGCATGAGAATTTGTAGCAGAGAACGACCAAAATCTTAATAGTAGCTAAGTGACAGAACCTCCGTTTGCATGACAATAACACGAGGCTACTTGGCTACCTGGTGTCTTGAAAGCAGTCCTTTCATCAAGAGATCATTTTTCATCAATCCGTTTTTGTAATTGCTTGATCGCTTGATACATCTCAGACAATCGGCTGTAAAGGATGGATGATTTTAGAAAAACCTTGTGGTCTACCGCAGGATAGCCAGATACGGTTCGACCCGCCGGAACGTCTTGTGTGACACCTGCTTTTGCAGATACGATCGCGCCGTCCCCAATGGTGATTTCATTTCCTACCCCCACCTGTCCTGCCAGAATCACGCGGTTTCCGATTGTGGTTCCGCCAGCGAGTCCGACGTGAGCCGCAAACGCGCAGCCATGACCAATCTGACAACCGTGACCAATCTGCACTAAGTTATCAATTTTGGTGTTGCGACCGACGCGCGTTTCACCCACCGCAGGTCGATCGACGTTTGAATTTGCCCCAACTTCAACCCCATCTTCTAACACGGTGTAACCCGATTGCTCCATCTTGAGCCAGCCCTCGCGGGTAGGCACAAACCCAAACCCTTCAGAACCGATCACCGCACCGCAGTGAATCACGCAGTCTGCCCCGATTTGAGTCCGTTCCTGAATGGAACAGTTTGCATGTAATACTGTGCGATCGCCGATTTGCGACTCTGGATAAATCACTACATTCGGATGAATGATGACATCATTGCCCAGCTTAACGTTTGCGCCAATCGCAACATGAGCGCCAATCGCAACGTTTTGACCAAGCTGGGCAGATGGATCAATGACGGCGGTAGGATGGACGCTAGGAGAAGGTTTGAAGGGTTGATAGAACAGCGCGATCGCTTGGGCAAAGGCCAGTCTTGGGTTGCCAACCTCAACCCAAGCAATCCCTCGTTCTGTAGCATTGGTCTGGAGAGTTGGATTCGCAGGCAAAATCAGCGCGATCGCTCCAGTGGTTGAAACTTTAGCCGCATGTTTTCCACCATCTACATAACTCAATTGGTGGCGTGTTGCTTTGTCGATCGCGGCAACTCCAGCGATATCTGGATCGTTGTCATTTATGCTGAGACTACTATTCGTAGCCGCATTGCCCAATTTATGAACGAGGTCGCTAAATTTCATTCAACCCTCTCTAATCTCCAAGAATGCAGCACACTCGACATGCGCGGTTTGTGGAAAGAAATCCGCTGGTTGAACTCTCATGAGCTGATATTGTGCATCAGCACACAAGAGTTTTAGATCTCGTGCTAAGGTCGCTGGGTTACAACTGACGTAAACAATGCGCTTAGGTTTCGTATCTCGCAGCGTCTCGATGATAGAAGCATCACATCCCTTTCTCGGCGGGTCGAGGAGAACAATGTCTGGATCGACATCTAAAGTAGAAAAAACTCGTTCAACTGGGCCAATGTGAAACTTAACGTTTTCAATGTGATTGAGACGAGCGTTTGCTTTGGCTTGGTCGATCGCTTCTGGCTGGATTTCAAGCCCAACGGCGTATTTGACTTTTCGCGCGATCGGCAGCGTCAACGTCCCCACTCCGCAGTACAAATCCGCTACGATCTCTGTTCCCTGCAAGTTCAACTCATCGACAATCACTTGAAACAGGGCTTCTGCCGATTCGGTGTGAACTTGAAAGAACGTGTCAGCCCGAATCTGAAAGGTTAAATCTGAAAATTTTTCTTCTAAGTAAGATCGTCCCGCGATGATGTGAGTGTCTGATCCAAAGATGGCGTTGGTGCGATCGCGGTTGACATTGAGTGAGACGCCGACTAAATCGGGATAGCGCTCTAACCATTGCTGCGCTTGCTCTTCAAGTCCGGCTAGGTTCGTATCGGTTGCTACCAAAATCAGCAGCATTTCTCCAGTTCGACGCCCAATTCGCAAACCGAGATGACGCAACTTGCCGCGATGCAGTTTCTCGTCATAGATGCCCCAACCGCGATCGTAGAGGTCTTGCTTAACCTCTGCCAACAGGGGATTCAGTCGCTGATCCTGAATCGGGCATTGATTCAAATTAACAATCTGATGCGTTCCTTTCTGGTAGTAGCCCGCCTGGAGTTGGCCTGATTGCGATCGCGAGAGTGGATACGTCACTTTGTTGCGATATCCCAACGATTCAGCCTGCAACACTTCACCGACTGGAGGCTGACTGAATCCGCCAATTCGCTCTAGTGCCTGAATAATTTGATTGCGCTTAGCCACGCGCTGATAGTCGTAGTCTACGTGCTGCCACTGACAGCCGCCGCATTTGTCCGCCACGATGCAACTCGGACGAACCCGATGCGGAGATGCTTCGATAATGTCGTGCAGTTTGCCTTGAGCGTATTGTGGCTTCACGCGCAGCAATCGCACCACTACGCGATCGCCGGTCACTGTGTCAGGCACAAACACTACACGCTCGCCAGAGCGCCCTACTCCATCGCCGCTGTCGCTCAGATCGGTGATGGTGATTTCAACCAATTCTCCTTGTCTCCAGCGATCTTCTGGGGACTCGGCGGGATGGAATTCTAAATTTTGAGTCACAGGAGATCCCGTTGAATAAAATGAACAGATTCCATTGTCGCTTGTCTATTCACACTATGGCTGAGTTAGAGTCTATTCTGAAATTTATTGAGACGATCGAGCAGGCTAATCCAGGCCAATCGGTGTACGAAATTGCGAATCGGTTGCGCGGCTATACGAAGCCAGACTACACCACACGAGGATGGACGATCGCGACGGGCTATCAGCAATCTTTCATTGATGGAACGCTGAATCAGACTGTTGTTTTAGCGGGTGAACTGACAGATTTTGGGCATTTCATTGCGTCATTGTCCGATCAAGTGATTCAGCCTGGACTTAATTTTTCTGAGTGGACGGGTGATCATACGTCTTGGGCGGGGGATGTTGGATCTGCGATTGCTCTCTATCAAACTCAATCGAATAAATTTACAAATCTTGAAGAGGCGTTAAATCGGTTTGCTTCCGATTCGGACTATGTGGCGGATGTAGCAGCGTTTGTAGTCGGTAAAATGGTCAATGAATCTTCAATTTCTCAAGCGATTCAACACTACGATTCGAGCCGCTATTCAGATCACGTTAGGACATTTCTGAAAACTCGATTTGCGCTTTCAATCAACGGAAATGAATTAAAAAATCCTGCCAAATTAGAAGCCGATGTTCGTAATCAAGTGTATCGATATTTGGAATTATCGCCCAATACTGGAGTCTTGAAATCCCTTAAGGACGTGGTTAGCCAGAGAATAGGTCGAGATGTGCAGCTTGAGCGTGATTCTTTAAGCGCAGATTTACTGCAAGGAGCGCTTCATTTTCTACGACATTTAACTAAAAAAGGCGAGTTAGATTCTTTGAAGTTTAAACCCTACAAGTTAACTCAAGCGCCTTGGTTAGGAACAGTTGACTACGACGTAACCGTATCCAATTAAGGTTCGTTCTTTTGAATCTGCTCTTTCACCCATTTGCGAAATGCTTTAAGCGCTGCACTTTGCCCTTCCAATTTGCTTTGACGAACGAACCGAGGAATAGCATCACTCACAGGAAGAGTCGGAAATGTAGGGCTAAGCTGGGATTGAATATATCGACCGTTTTGAAGAACGTCAATCCTTAATTTGCCATTGTCGTAGCGCCACAATTCAGAAACGCCTAACGCTTGATAAGCCTCTAGCTGAGTTTTAGACGTAACATCAATTTCAATGGCTAGATCTGGTGGCGGATCAACTGCTAAATCGACTCTAGATTTTCCTCGCATCAGTTCAGGTTGCCGAATATAGAAGCAATTATCTGGCTCAATCCCATACTCCATGTCTTGTCGTTTGAAGGTTGTAGAGCCAAAACACTCACGATCGATATCTAACTCTTCTAGAAGAATTTTTACCAAATCTCCGATGATCTCTTTGCTAACCTCATGTTCTGGCAGTGGAGCCACAATTTCTAACATTCCTTTGCTGTATGCCAAGCGCGTATTACGATGTTCTCCCAGTTCATCTGCGATCGCTTCAAAGTCTTGCCAGTTCACATCGCTCAATACAACTCGTTGTCCTGGCAAAAGTTCGATTTGTCGAAGGTGCAGTGTGACCATTTCTAGCTCTCCAGTATTTTGCTATGAAATGATTAGCGGAACGAATGACCGTTTGAGCGGGTCTTTCTGAAGTGTACGCTCTGCGCTTAGAGCTAACCGATCGCAGCAACTCAGCATATCTCTACAACCCTTAGTGTGGCATTCTCGAATCCTGTTTCTCAAGCTATTTGTTACGTTTTGTCAAGGCAAATGAGAAAACTCTCTTCCTTTAAGTGGCCGAAAATAGCTAAACTACTAAATGAATTCTGAGATACCGCAATTAAATATGAGCGTAGTTAGCCAAGTTATCTTACAAGCCGACGACGAACTTCGTTATCCAACGAGGGGTGAACTCAATGGTATAAAGGACTTTTTCACGACGGGAGTACAGCGCACCCGCATCGCTGCAGTCTTGTCTGAAAATGAGAAGAAGATTGTAGAAGAAGCCAGCAAATCCCTCTGGAAGAAGCGTCCTGACTTTATTTCTCCGGGCGGCAACGCTTATGGAAACAAACAACGGGCACTTTGCCTGCGCGATTATGGCTGGTATTTGCGCCTTGTGACCTATGGTGTGTTGTCGGGAACCACCGATCCGATTGAGAAGATTGGTGTTGTGGGAGCGCGGGAAATGTATAACGCGCTAGGTGTTCCGGTTCCGGGCATGGCAGAAGCGATCGCATGTCTCAAAGAGGCAGCGACTGGTTTACTCAGTCAGCCAGATGCGGCTGAAGCGGCTCCTTACTTCGATTACATTATTCAAGCGATGTCATAGAGCCAAGACCAGTTAGACAACTAAATACTCGTGTTTTCCTCGCTAGTCGCAGGAGTTTGTGTTAGAACTTCCGTGACTGGCGAGGAAAATTTTTATATGAGAGCCGTTCAAGCCGTTCAAGCCGTTCTAGAGTTTTGGTTTGGCGAGGAGTTGAAGCCACGCAAGGCTTGGTTTGCTAAAAACTTGCAGTTTGATCAAGAAATTAGGTCGCGCTTTCTGTCCCTTCACACTCAAGCGGCAGCGGGAGAACTGGCAGATTGGAAGAACTCTGCCGAAAGCTGCTTAGCGCTGGTGATCGTGCTTGATCAATTCTCTCGCAACATGTTTCGCGGTCAGCCAGCAGCATTTGCCAGCGATCCAGTTGCATTAGAGGCGGCAAAGCACGGCATCGCCCACCAATTCGATCAGCAGCTTCCGCCCGTGCAGCGACAATTCTTTTATTTTCCGTTAGAGCACACTGAAGATCTGGAATTTCAACATCAGTCCGTGAAGCTATTTGAGCAATTTAAAGATGATCCGGCGTTAAGCGATAGCTATCAATTTGCTCTGAGACATCGGAAAACTATTGAACAGTTTGGGCGCTTTCCCCATCGCAATATGATTTTGGGACGCTCATCTACCGTTGAGGAGCTTGAGTTTCTGAAGCAGCGAGGTTCATCGTTTTAAGTGATACGAGAATTGTAAATTGTAAGTTTTTCTTGCGGATTTCTATATGAATGCTCCTAACGTTACACCGACTAGAGAACAGATCGATCAGACTAAGCGATCGATTGAGGGTTACATTCAAAGTCTCGATCGCAATCCTGAGCGGCGCGAGGGAGCGTATCCGTACTATCTGTTTCACGACGCAGGACAGCCGATTCGCGGCACAGTGATGATGTTTCATGGCTTTAGTGCCAAACCGCATCAAATGTGGAGGCTGGCAGATTATCTGTTTCAGAACGGCTTCAATGTATATCAGTGCGCGATCGCAGGACATGTTCTGATCAATCCTGCTAAAAACTGGTGTCAAGTCGATCTCAAGCCTCCCTATGCCGATCCGTTGAAAGCCAAGATTGAGCGCGATCCGATTCTGCAAGACTTCTTTAGAAACTTTGCCAATAGCCCAAATGCGGCTCGTCCCGGCTTTCTGCAACAGGTTGCACTGATGGCTCGATTGGTGGCAATTGAGCCTCGGTTGCTCGATATTATCAAAGCGATCGAGTCCCCTGACGATCCAGATTTTGACAAGTACTTTACTTCATCCCATCTTGGCTACCTCAACGAAGCTCAAGCCAGACTCGAAGAACTTCAGGCGATGCCGGGAGCTATTTATACGGTTGGCTTATCGGTTGGTGGAGCCGTCGCGCTAGGACTGGCAGCGTCGCGACCCGATCGCGTCCGGGGTGTTGTTGCCTATGCGCCGTTGATCAGAATTCAGGGTAAAGAGCGGAGGCAATATGTGAATCTAGCGGGGCCGTTAGATATTAGTGAGTCGGGATGGGACCCGAACTTACGCTTTCCAGTTGGGGCGTTGACCGCTGTCGATCGCTTTGGCAGTAGCGTTGTGATGAGTGACTCGTCTGTGCGATCGCTGCAAAACATTCCAACTTTTATGGTGCTAACCGAGAATGAAGACGCGGCAGACATTGAAACGAACAAGGCGTTTTATCAAGATATCAGTGGCGATGAAGGCAGGAATGCTTTTTATCTTTACCCTTCAAAAGACCAAGTTCCCCATCCGATGGTTGACCCGACCGAAGTGAGTCAGAACATGAGCAACCATTTTTGGCAGAGCTTGTATCAGGAAACATTCCGATTTTTAACCCAAGGTCGAGCTAACATTGGCAACATGAGCAGTTTAGGACAGGCGCAAGACGTTCCCACTGTTCCAAATGTCAGTTGAACAACAGATGTGAAGAACGAGGCAGCTTATCTCTCTATGTTGGGTAGAGATGCTGCACTCTGTCAGCCTATTCATCGGGAATGCGATTGCGCAAGTCGGTATCACGGAAGCGTTCCTTAGTAATGCCGTAGCGCAAGTCGATATAACAACAGCATTCCTTGGTAATGCTGAAGCCTAAGTCGGTATCACGGAAGCATTCCTTAGTAATGCCGTAGCGTAAGTCGATATCACGGAAGTGCTCCTTAGTAATGCCGTAGCGCAAGTCGGTATAATAACAGCGTTCCTTGGTAATGCCGTAGCGTAAGTCGATATAACCAAAGCATTCCTTAATTGAACAACTGGAGTAGTAGGAAAAATGCTTTGGGTAAATACGATTGACTCTATCCAAGCGATCGCGCATTGAATGCACAGTTTTCTGGAACGGGTTTCTATCAACAAGAAATCACCATTTGAGTATGAAAGGACTCAGTATGAACTCTGGCTCAGGGATTAATAGTAAAGATTTCCTAGAAAGATAAAGAGTATTCTTATCTCTGAGGTTATCAGGCTGACATTTCACCGTATGACATGCTGCATAGAGGTGTTATACGAATCTCTGTCCGTCTAAGATTCCAATTCAGAGGAGATATTACAGAATAAGATGGAATGAATCTGTCTAAACAAGAGTTGGGCTGCTTCATATCTCGGTAAGGACAGTAACCCAATTTCACTGTTGGGGAAGCGAGGCTTTAGGATCGAGCAAGTATATCTATACAGTCTCGTTAACCGAGGAGCGAAGTAGTGAGCCGAATTGTTTTAACCACTATTGGATCTTTGGGTGATTTGCATCCCAAACTTGCGATCGCGCTTGAATTACGGAAGCGTGGTCATGATGTCGTGTTTGCAACTCACAAAGAATATCAAGACAAAATTAAGGCTCTCGGTTTCGAGTTTCATCGAATACGTCCTGACAACACTGCGCTTAATGATCCACAAGAAATGGCGCGGATGATGGATCTGAAAACAGGTACAGAATATGTCATCAAAAATTGGGTTTGCGCGAATCTACGTGAGACTTACACCGACTTAATGGTCAGTGCCGAAAATGCAGACTTCATCATTACAGGTGAAGGAGTTGTAGCGGCTCGATTAGTAGCAGAGAAATTAGGAATTCCGTGGGCATTCGCTGTCCTACAGCCTGCCTCATTTCTTTCGGTTTATGATCCATCCGTCTTACCTGTTCTGCCATTTCTTGCCAAATTACGGGGGCTAGGTTCTCTCGCTAACCGAGGCATTATTCAACTGTCGAAAGTGTTGTCTAAATCCTGGGCAGAGCCAATCCATCAATTGCGACGCGAGCTTGGCTTGCCACCTCTCACAGGAAATCCATTCATCGATGATAAGTACTCGCCTTATCTTGTGTTAGGACTATTTTCTTCAGTATTCGCAAAGCCTCAACCCGATTGGGCAAAGAATACAGTGCTCACCGGATTTGCATTCTATGACGGCAGCGAAGGTGAGACAGAACTTGCACTAGAACTCCAGCAGTTTTTGGATCGGGGCGATCCCCCAGTTGTTTTTACTTTAGGTTCAGCCGCAGTGATGGCTCCTGGTCGTTTTTATCAAGAAAGTGTTCAAGCCACAAAGCAACTGAACCGCCGTGCTGTTTTATTGATGGGTAAAAATACTCCTCCAGAGGATCTGCCAAAGAACATATTTGCCATGAGTTATGTTCCATATTCTCAAATTTTTCCGCGTGCTTGTGCGATCGTGCATCAAGGTGGCATCGGCACAACAGCGCAGGCATTACGGGCAGGTCGTCCAACGCTTGTAATGCCTTACAGCCACGATCAACCAGATAATGCGGCAAGAGTTGAACGATTGGGAACATCGCGGACAATTCCTCGAAATCAGTACACAGAAGAACGAGTAGCCAAGCAATTACGTCAGTTATTAGAAAATCCCAGTTATGCAGCTAAAGCTTCAGAAGTTGAAGGTATTATCCGAACAGAAAATGGGGTTGGTGTGGCATGTGATGAGATTGAAAAACAACTTCAAGCTGCTTCAATCTCATCGTAAGCACCTATCTCACTCATCCCAAAATTCTTGAACTGCTGCGCGATAGAGCCACTAACGATCTCGATGAGCAACTGCAAGAATGGGCACAGGAGCAATTAAAGAACGCAATGTAAAATCAACAACGGAGGAAAACTCTAATGGCTGAGAATACTGTGAAAGTAGATATTTCATTTCAATCACTTTTAGAAGCAATTTCATCACTGGAAATTAATGAAAAGCATAAGCTTTGGGAACTTTTAGAAGCTGAATTATTCTCCGATGATGAAGACTCTCCAGAAGACATCGCTGAAATTCAAGCTGCCCATGCTGACTACAAAGCGGGTGACTACACCACATTTGACCACTACGTAGCACAGCGAGCAAATCGATCGGCATGACCTACACCATAATCACGCCTAAAGCTGTGCAAAAACAGCTAGATGCTTTGCCTAATGACGTTTACGATCGCATTGCTGTTAACATCCAACAACTTGCTGAAGACCCACGTCCCGATGGAGTGGTCAAAATGAAAGGTACTGACAATGAGTACCGTATTCGTATCGGTGATTATCGCGTTCGTTATGAAATCGACGATAAAGGGTTGCTCATTCTCCTACTCCAATGCAAACACCGGAAAAATGTTTACAGAAAGTGATAGTTCTTGTCTCAATTTGAACTGCTCTCTAACAAAACCGAGAACCTCGTAGCGGACGGCAGCACAACAACCGTGTCGCAACGGATAGTTCAGACACCTCGGTGGTGACGCGAAGGTTACTAGCCGCCGTTGAACATGAACGTTAGGCCTCAAACAAGGATGCTATGGGGCAAACGCATGGAAGTTTCGATCCCTAGAGGTCTAGCATCTCAGCCCTTCATCGTTCTTGCTCACGTGACCTAGAATCCTTGCTGAACAAGAACCCACTTTCTATACCTTCGCTCTAGCTCCACATCCCTTTATCAGCCTTAAACCCTGAAGAAAGAGCTATCATAGCCTTTGTCTGTATCAGGTTTGGCTATGGGAAGGCAACGCGGATTATTGCTATTAATCTTGGCACTGGTGATCGCCTCAATCGTCGTTATTGTTAAAGTGCCAACTCGCTTAGGACTAGACTTGCGGGGAGGGTCTCAACTTACCATTCAGGTAAAACCCACCGAAGAAATTAAGAAAATTACAGAGCGAGAACTCGAAGCCGTTCAAAAAGTAATTGAAGGGCGGATCAACGGATTAGGAGTGTCTGAACCTGTGATTCAAACCGCAGGCGAAGATCAAGTACTCGTTCAACTTCCAGGAGTTGATAATCCTCAACAAGCGGAACGAGTCTTGGGCGGAACAGCGCAGCTAGACTTCCGTTCAGAAAATCCGACTCAAATCGCATTTTTACGAGTCCGGCAAGAAGAACTGCAAGAATTGCAGACAAAGCAACCCGCCTTAGAAAAAGCGGGCGACCAAGCCGCGATCGCGGCCAACCAAGCCGCGATCGTCGCGAAAGAAAAGCAGGTCGAGGATGCAGTCAAACAGGTTTATGAGAAAACGGGGCTAGACGGACGCTACCTTAAAGACGCCCGCACCGAACTCCAAGGCAACGTTTGGGCAGTCGGCATTTCCTTCGACCAAAAAGGAGCCGATTTATTTGCAGCCCTCACCAAGAAAGCGGCGCAAACCAACACCCGTTTGGGAATCTTTCTCGATGACAAGCTGCTTAGCTCTCCCAGTGTTGATCCTGCTCAATTCGCTCAAACAGGCATCACCGGAGGTAATGCTGTCATTACCGGAAACTTTACGGCAGAATCAGCTAGAGAGTTAGAGCTACAGCTTCGCGGCGGTTCGCTTCCGGTTCCGATTCAAATTGTCGAGAACCGAACCGTAGGTGCAACATTGGGTCAAGACAGTATCAGAAGCAGCATTATTGCGGGTATCGGTGGTTTGACGCTTGTACTGGTGTTTATGGTTGTCTACTATCGATTGCCCGGCGTCATTGCCGCGATCGCGCTGGTCATCTATGCCTTGCTTACCTTTGCCGCATTTAATCTGCTTGGCGTCACCCTAACCTTGCCTGGAATTGCAGGCTTCATTCTCAGTATTGGGATGGCCGTCGATGCCAACGTGCTGATCTTTGAGCGCACCCGCGAAGAAATTAAAGCGGGCAAGACGCTCTATCGCTCGGTTGAATCTGGATTCTTTCGCGCCTTCTCTAGCATTCTCGATAGCAACGTCACGACGCTGATTGCATGTGCCGCTCTGTTTTGGCTCGGCGCAGGTCTCGTTCGAGGCTTTGCGCTAACGCTGGCTTTGGGAGTTGTCATTAGTATGTTTACAGCCATCACCTGTAGCCGGACACTCATGCTCTACGTGCTGAGCATTCAAAGTTTGCGAAAGCCAGAACTCTTTTGCCCCAACATTCCTAACAAACCGTCGGCGGAGGCAACCTCATGAAACTAAGTGTTATTCGTCAACGGGGACTTTGGTGGGCTATTTCTTCAGCATTAATTCTGGCGGGATTGGCCGCAATGGCGATTCTCTGGACTCAAATTCACGCACCCTTGCGTCCTAGCCTAGATTTCGTCGGAGGAACTCGCCTCCAATTTGAATTAGATTGCACAAAACCAAATAATTGCGATCGCCCGATTCAGACGGCGGCGGTTCGCGATGTGGTAGATGCTCAAGGACTGGCTGGCAGTACCATTCAAGTTCTCGGACAAGAGCAACATGCGGTCACGATTCGGACGACGAATCTGGATGTGGATCAGCGATCCAAATTGCAATCTGCTTTAGAGTCAAAAATCGGAACGTTTGATGTTAAGAAAACTCAAATCGATACGGTTGGACCCACGATCGGTCGTCAACTCTTCTCATCGGGCTTACTCTCGCTGATTGTCGCCTTTGCCGGCATCGCGCTGTATTTAACCATTCGGTATCAGTTCGATTATGCCATCTTTGCGATCGTCGCCCTTCTCCATGATGTGCTGATCACCGTTGGATTCTTTGCCATTCTGGGTCTGATCAACGGTACAGAAGTCGATAGTTTATTCATCGTGGCGTTGTTAACGATCGTCGGTTTCTCGGTGAATGACACAGTTGTGATTTACGATCGCGTCCGGGAAACGATTGCGCTTAATCCCGGTCGTCACATTGACGATATTGTTGACGATGCTGTAAACCAAACGTTGACGCGATCAATTAACACGACGATGACAGCATTGCTGACCTTAACTGCCCTCTTCTTATTTGGGGGAGAGACGCTGAAGAACTTTGCCCTGGCGTTAATTGTTGGATTCACGATGGGCGCGTACTCCAGTATTTTCGTTGCTAGTACATTGCTTGCCCTGTGGCGAGAACGGACTGGAAACGCGATCGCGCCTGTCAACGCAACAGCAACCGAAGCGAATGTCTCTAAAGATCCACTAGGGTAGCGTCTACAATATGCACGACCCGCGCTCATCCGACTCGTCACCTTCTGATCCAACGTTTCAAACCTTGGTGCGCAAGTTGCACCGATTAACGGTACTTGGGAGATGGATCGTTGTGACTGGGTTATGGCTCACGGTTGGCCTGTTAAGCTTGTGGAGCTTACGAGGGTCTATTTCTCTGCTGCAACAGTATTTTACCTGGGCCGCCGTGCGTCACGGACTTGCTCGTCAGCCCATCGCGGCAATCGGGTTAGGTCTCTGCGTTGGCATGACCGTAAGTACTCTTGTTTGGCAAAGCCGAAATATTCTCTTTGGTCTTTCAAAAGTTGAGCAGAAGAGGCTTGAAGCTAAAGTACTCAAAATTCGCCATCAAGGAGCGAATCATCCGCTCTGGAAATGGATTAATTAGCATTAGCGAGACGCTAGAGAAGTTACTAACCTAGCCAAACCTGAAAAAGGGACGCTCTTTTTGAAGAAGCGTCCCTTTACTTATCAATTCAGCGTTCTGCTTAAAAAGGTCAGCAGACCCAGTAGAAATCGCTCAGTCTAGGCAACCTTAGCGCTTGAGCAACTTTACCAAAGCGCCCGCACACCGCCACCAGACTCAGTTCCCCCCTGAGAAGGAGTTGCTCCAGGAGTCGTTGAATCATCAGGAATCGTTGTATCAGGCGTTGTTGTGTTATCAGGCGTTGTTGTCGAAGGAATGGTTGAATCAGGCGCTGTTGGAACTGTGTTGCTGGGGCTTCCAGGTGTTACAGATCCGCCAGGAGTTACAGACCCACTAGGCGTAGTCGGCACGATCACATCGCCCGTTCCACTGCCTGAACCAGGCGTAACTTGAGTTCCTGAAGAACCGCCAGGAGTAGTTGTTTCGGTAGTCGAGTTGGTGTCTGGGGTACTGCCATCCGTATTGCTGCCTGGACCTACGTTAGAGGGGGAAGCAGGAGTAGACCCGTTATTAGGAGTGTTAGGAGCAGTTTGCTGCAGGGTGGAGCTTCCAGATCCCGGCTGAGACAGATTCTGCTGAGACATTCCTGGCTGAGCAGCGTCACCTGTATTCGTGCCATTGTTGGGAGTGTTAGGAGCAGTCTGCTGCAAGGTGGAGCTTCCAGGTCCCGACTGACCTAGATTCTGCTGAGAAAGTCCTGACCCAGACGGCAAGTTTTGAGTCGAGTCTGACGAAGAACTGCCAGGAGCCTGCATGCTGTTGTTCGAAGAGCCAGACATACCCGGCATAGCGCTGCTATCTGGAGCCGTGGTGCTGCTAGATGAGAGTGCTCGATTATAGGGAGCTTCGTTAAAAATGCTGGGGTTCGGATTAACTTTTGCTAAAGAAGGTGATGAATTGCGGGGCGTTTCTTCGCTTGTGCCGCTTGTAGGAGCCGACATCATACCCGGCGTAGTTTGATCTGGCGTTGCCTGAGCAAGACTCTTGTTATAGGGAGCTTCGTTAAAAATGCTAGGTCTAGGATTGAGGGGAGAGGACTGTGCTAGTGCAGGAAGCGCCAAAAAGGAACCCACACCTGCGATTCCTAATGTACCTGCTAATTTCGCAACGCCTTTTATGTTGAATAAGTTACTAAACACACGCTTCTTTCCGTTCATTTGGTTCTCCTTGATGTACTGAATCTACATGCCCGAATGGATTGGTGGGCTACAGGCTGCGATTATTTTTTGCTGCCAGTGAGAAATTAAGTCAAATCGTCACCACAGCTTTGAAGTGTAAGGATTAGCGATCGCTAGGCTCTCCCCCAATGGTTTGATTTTTCAAATCCAAAATGAATACTTGTCTTTAGTCACGAACGGTCACTTCTGTACCAATCGGAATTTTGGCAAATAGTTCGGAAATATCTTTGTTGTACATGCGGATACAACCATGAGACGCAGCTGTACCAACCGATTTGGGAGTTGGCGTGCCATGAAACCCAATCCAGTTCTTCCCGTCTGTCCAGAATCCAAGCCAATATTTTCCTAACGGATTTTCTGGATCGCCGCCCTTCACTACTTCTCCAGTTAGGGGATGAACCCAAGTTGGTTTCTCAATTCTCTGCTGAACTTTATAGCTTCCTTTGGGCGTCT
This sequence comes from Myxacorys chilensis, assembly GCF_059505265.1. Lineage (NCBI taxonomy): Bacteria > Bacillati > Cyanobacteriota > Cyanophyceae > Leptolyngbyales > Leptolyngbyaceae > Myxacorys > Myxacorys chilensis. The sequence continues at coordinate 67,317 of NZ_JCACKG010000094.1, forward strand.
CCCAGCCAGGACGACCCACCGCGATCGGATAACTTTTAACTTTGGTTTCTCCCTGATATAGCGTGACACGCCGCTGTTTTAGCTGAATTTCTAGTCGAATAGGTAAGGTTGCAGCTTTTGTAGATGGAGTAGTTGCAGATTGAGTAGTCAACGGTTCAGCCAACGATTCAACCGTTGATTCAACCGCTGATGTAGGAGTCGTTTGAGCCAAAGCAGAGGGGGTGACTGCGATACAAGCTCCTATAGGAAACACGGCAATAAGCCATTGAGCTTGCCGAACAACTAACTTCAGCATCAATTTTTGGGAAGAAAACTACATCAATGAAACAACCAGATTTGGGATGGGTGTTTCATCCATCTATGGCTAGAGCCATCTATGAATAAAGGCATAAAAGAATTTTCACGCCTTGATTCATTCTTTGCCGCCAGCTCCTGTTTGTTATGATGCGTAACAGATAAGACAGGAGATGAAACGATGCCTGATGAGGTATTTACCCAAGCAATTAGCGATCGCATCTGCAACCACATGAATAAAGACCATGCGGATGCGGTGTTGGTCTATGCAAAAGTTTTTGGCAAAGCAGATGAGGCGAGTGCTGCTGAGATGGTCGCGATCGATGCCGAAGGAATGGATCTGTCTGCCCAAGTGAACGGGCAAGCTGTTCCGGTGAGAGTTAAGTTTGATCATGTGTTGGAAGATGCAAAAGACGCTCACACGACGCTTGTTGAAATGTTAAAGGAAGTGCCTCAAGCCTCGTAGTAATTCTCCGAAGCTCGCTGTGCGATTCTCCGAAGCTCGCTGTGCGATTCTCCGAAGCTCGCTGTGCGATTCTCCGAAGCTCGCTGTGCGATCGCGCTCTGAAATGGGAATTACAAAGAGCAGTAGATGCTCTTGAATATTTGGTAGGGCGAACAGTACGTTCGCCCTTTTTCCATGCTTCCTATTGATGCCAATATGAACGCTCAATCTCCCCGTCATGTTTTCGTCTTTTTAGAAATTTTTTCGCGTGAGGGAGGAATTCAGTCTTATGTCAAAGACATCTTGAACGCTTATGCCGCGCTACCCGCGCGCGGAGATGTCTTTCTTCTGCGGGACGGCGCAGAGGTCGAGAACTCGTCAGAGCATTCAAATCTGAAGTTTCACTACTTCAAATCAAAGTCAGCCCTGTTAGGACGGACGAGACTGGCGATCGCGCTCTTTGTGCATCTGCTGAACCATCGTCCTGATCGAGTGTTCTGCGGTCACATTCTACTCACTCCGTTGGTTCAAACCTTGTGTCAACCCTTAGGAATTCCATACACGGTGCTGACCTACGGCAAAGAAGTCTGGGAACCGCTTTCACCCACCAAGCAAAACGCGCTTCGCAAAGCGGAGCAAATTTGGACGATTAGCCGCTATTCTCGCGATCGCGCTTGTGCGTCCAACCAAATTGATCCTCAGCGGTTCCAATTTCTGTTCTGTGCGGTTGACGGAGCGGTGTTTACTCCTCAAGCCAAATCACCGGAACTGCTAGAGAAGTATGGACTACGGGACGCTAAAGTTTTGATGACGGTCGCACGGTTGTGGTCAGGCGATCCGTATAAGGGTGTTGATGTGACGATCCGCGCCTTGCCCGCGATCGCACAGCGTTTTCCGAATGTGAAATATCTGGTGATTGGTCGCGGCGATGACCAACCCCGACTAGCGCATTTAGCAGAAGATTTGGGAGTCCGCGATCGCGTTATTTTCGCGGGCTTTGTCGCCACCGAAGATTTGCCGCCGCACTATTGCCTCGCCGATGCCTATGTGATGCCCTCTCAAGAAGGATTTGGAATTGTCTACCTTGAAGCGATGGCATGCGGCGTTCCCGTTCTGTCAGGTGATGCTGACGGTTCTGCTGATCCGTTGCAGGATGGCGCGTTAGGGTGGCGCGTGCCCCATCGCGATCCGGTGGCAGTGGCGACAGCGTGTGTTGAAATGCTCCAATCAATGGATCAACGATGTGATGGTGCATGGTTGCGTAAGCGGTGTTTAGAGCTATTTGATAAAGCTGCGATCGCTCAAAAGGTACGCGAATTAATCGATGAGGCGTAATCGGCTGAAAGGCTCTCTAGCCCATCAATTTCAGTAACTATTTCTTCTTGAGTTAGTGTTGTCATAAGCGTCTTTCACCACGAAGCGGGTCGAAGATCTCCCTCATCCCACCAACAGGACTGCCATGATGATGCACTAGATACCATTGCTTTGCCGTTCGCTCAAACACGTTGGTTGCCATCGATCGCACTTGAAGTTGCCGCCGCCCTACCACTTGCAATACTGTTTCGATCAGCACAACATAAGCTAGATCGCCGTTGATTTCAACTGTGATTATTTCTGTATTAATCTCGATATAGTTTGTATTGCGAAAGATCTGTTGCCAGGAATCAGAAATGCGTTCCCATCCTCGTAATGCTTCTCTCCCTGGATGAATGCAAATACTTCCCGCACCCTTTGACCAAACTGCATTCATGGCGTCCAGATCTTTCTTCTCAAAGGCTCGATAAAACGCATGATTAACGGCTAAAATATCTTGTTCTTCACTCATGCTCAATTGTGGGAGACACTTGATTCTATTTTCAGGCATCATGATTAACGCGACTATATTGTGATGTAGCGGGTGATGGTTCAAACTGTGATAGCTCAAACATTAGTCATTAAAATTGGTACGTCTAGCCTGACGCAACCGGATTCAGGACAGTTAGCCCTCTCTACGATCGCATCGCTGATCGAAGTTCTGTGTGAACTGCGGCGGCAAGGACATCGCGTGATTCTGGTGTCGTCGGGAGCCGTTGGGGTTGGCTGTGCGCGACTAGGCTTAACCGAGCGTCCGAAAGCGATCGCGCTCAAACAAGCCGTCGCTGCCGTGGGTCAAGGGCGGTTGATGCGAATTTATGACGACCTGTTTACCGCCATGCAGCAGCCGATCGCGCAAGTCCTCCTCACCCGTGGCGATTTGGTCGAGCGAAATCGCTACATCAATGCCTATCAAACGTTTCAAGCTCTACTGCAGTTGGGCGTTGTGCCGATTGTGAATGAAAATGACACCGTTGCCGTTGAAGAACTCAAGTTTGGCGACAATGACAGCCTATCGGCACTCGTAGCAGGTTTAGTCGGCGCAGATTGGCTCTTTTTGCTCACCGATGTCGATCGCTTATATTCTGCCGATCCGCGTCGCAATCCCAATGCTGAACCAATTATTCGAGTCCAGCGCATTGAAGAACTAGCTGGCGTGAACACCGGGACATCAGGGACAGCTTGGGGTACAGGAGGCATGATTACCAAGATTTCCGCTGCCCGAATTGCAACGGATGCAGGCGTGAGAACCGTGATTACCCAAGGACGCTCACCCGAAAATCTGCTCAAAATTTTGGCTGGAGAATCGATTGGAACTCAGTTTGAACCCCAGCCCCGCCCGATTAATGCGCGCCAGCGCTGGATTGCTCACGGCCTAATTCCAACTGGAACGATAACTTTAGACGAAGGAGCCGTAAATGCGGTGCGGCAATTAGGACGCTCTCTTCTAGCGGCTGGCATTATTGGGATTGAAGGAGAATTTGAGAGTCAGGATGCGGTGAGGCTCTGCGATCGCGCTGGACAAGAAATCGGGAGGGGGTTAGTTAACTACACTAGCGCCGAACTGCAAAAGATTCGAGGTCGGCGCTCAGACGAAATTGCAACGATTCTAGGCTATGCGGGTGCTGAAACCGTTGTGCATCGAGATAATCTTGTTCTGAATTCCTGATCGATCTCGGTCTGTAGCAGCTCAGACAGGTTTCAAAAGTTCAAAAACTGATGTGCGTAGCATTTACCTCTCATTCCGTCTGAATCAGCTTACAGAGAATGCCCTTTTGGCTAAATTAAGCAGATCACGACTTGCAATGGAAATACGATAGCGATACCCTAAGCGTTACTCAATGCTCGTGAATCAAAAATTTTCCTGTGACTTATTTAACTCCATCTCAGTCAGACCAGTTCTCTGTTCTCGGCTTACCCGTTCATCTCCTGAATGACTATCCGAGTTGGTTAGCCGATCGCATTGAGCAAAGGCTGGGCTGTCACGTTGTCACCCTAAATGCTGAAATGACGATGCAGGCAGAACATAGCCCAGCACTAGCTCGCATTATTCAAAACGCTGAACTGGTGATTCCCGATGGAGCCGGAATCGTGCTTTACCTCAAGTTGCACGGTCGGCATGTCAATCGCTGTCCCGGCATTGAGCTTTCGGCAACTTTACTGGCGCGATCGCCGCAGTCCAATCCGCCTTGGTCAATTTTCTTTTTTGGCGGTGCGCCCGGAGTGGCGGCAAAAGCGGCTGAGGTTTGGCAACAGAACGCACCAGGAATTGCGATCGTAGGCACTCAAAACGGCTACCTCACGCCCGATGAGGAGCCTGCCTTTCTACATAGGCTAAAGACACTGCAACCTCAAATCATCTACGTTGGCTTAGGGGTTCCTCGGCAAGAATTGTGGATTGCTCAGCATTGGCATTGTTGTCCAAACTCAATTTGGATCGGCGTGGGCGGCAGTTTTGATATTTGGGCAGGGACGAAAACCCGCGCCCCAAAATGGTTTTGTGACAATCATCTAGAGTGGGTTTATCGCCTCTATCAAGAGCCGTGGCGCTGGAAACGGATGTCAGCGCTGCCCAAATTTGCTTGGCGATCGCTGATCTACCGCCTCACAAAACGAAATCCGGTGATTGTCAGTAAATTCTGAGACAAACCGGAGGGTGAGGGGGTGACAGACCTCAGTAGGTACCCAGACGCCTGCTAAAAAAAATTGATGTAAAAGATGGGTAACAGTTAGTTTATAGCGCTTTCAGGGCGTTCTATTGCTAGCTTCTGATTCGCTAACCCTTCTTTTCTACCCCACCATGACGCAAGTTCTACCCCATCCCCCTACAACTGATGCTCGTCCTGCTGCTGCGGTACAGGTAGGGGTTCCTCTAGAGCAACCCTCAAGCAATCAACTCGCCCCAAGCATCATTCAACTACGGCGGGTCAGTAAGGTCTATGACAACGGTAGCCATGCCCTAGTTAACATTAATTTAGACATTAGAAAAGGCGATTTTCTGTTTATCACAGGCCCGTCTGGCTCAGGGAAGTCAACGCTATTAAAGATGCTATATGGCGATGAACGCCCATCGGACGGAGAAATTATTGTCGATAAAGAGTTTCCACATCAGTTGCGGGGTAACAAATTATCGATGCTGCGCCGCCGTATCGGGATTGTGTTTCAGGATTACAAGCTAATTCCGCGCCGGACTGTAGCAGAAAACGTTTCGTTTGTGCTGTGGGCGCAGGGCTATAACCGTCAAGAGATCGCGCGCCGCTTACAGCCTGCTCTCAAGATCGTAGGACTGACTGACAAAGCCAATCGCTTCCCGGAAGAACTCTCTGGTGGAGAGCAACAGCGAGTCGGCATTGCTCGTGCGATCGTGGCTACTCCGCCGATCTTACTAGCAGACGAACCTACCGGAAACCTAGATCCCGATAACTCCTGGCAAGTTATTAAAATTCTAAAGAAGCTCAACCAGCTTGGCACTACCGTGGTAATCACAACCCACGATGAGAATCTGATTCGCTTGTCTAATCATCCTGTCGTGCAGATTCGGAACGGTAGACTCTATCGTTAGACCAAATCGGGAGGCCGGAGTTTACCCTACGCTTGCTCCATCCAATCGAAAATTTGATCGAGTTGAGCGATCGTAATCAGCCCATACTGCCAAAGAATCATCGGTAGATGCGGTAAATGAGCGCTGCTAGAATCACCGTGACGCACTGCCAAGTCGATCGCAGAGGTCGGTAGCGCTAACTCTTCTTTCAAAAACCTAATAAAATCCCGCCGTCTTTTTGTTTCCATTTCAAAATCGCACCCTTATATAAAAAATGAGAAATGTTAAAAGAATTGTTTAACTGTTTTAGCAGCTTCCTATCGACTTCGTATCATCCAAAAGGGTTAGATTACCAGGATTAGAGTATCAGCCGATTGAGCCAAAATTTAAGCCACCGAATTCACGATTTGGCGTGATCTGACGCTGCTGTACGTAGAAACACGGCTATTGTAGCTCATGAATTGCCCAAGTGTTCTGATCAGTTCATGTTTTGAGCGGGCACTTTAGAGGAATTACGTTCAGGGTCAGACTATGCCATCGACGCAGCAACTCATCATTTGGCGCAAACAAGCGGCCAACCGCATCTACCAATTGATTACAGGCTATACCGGAGAAGCACTTCAACCGACTGATTCACATGCCGACACGTTGTTACGACGGCTGAGCAATTTGCCTGAGCGACCCAGCGATCGCGCTCCCTACAAAGGCAGTTTTCCCGATGTGAGCATCAGCGTTGGACGAGTCAAAACTGCGAATCGACTCAAACAACTCATCATCAATATTAAAGGCGACAGTCTGCAACCCCAAGATGGCTGGGTGGACGATGCCTTGCGATCGCTACTCACGCTGCCCCTTAGAGGAGGCAACCCACCTTATGCAGACATTATTCCAGCAACCCCTCTGCCGTCGATTAGCTTCAATCAATTGTTAAAAATGGCGCTCTACGCTGATCCAGATCGCGTCAAACGCTTGTATCCTCATCTGCTTCTAACAATGGCGGAGTATGACATCACGACCCCTCTTAGAGAAACTCACTTTCTGTCGCAACTCATTCATGAGTCCGGTTCCTTCCATTATGTTGAAGAGATTGATCCAGGCGACTACCTTGAAGGTCGTACCGATATTGGCAACACTCAACGGGGAGATGGTCGGCGCTACAAAGGCAGAGGCTTGATTCAGATTACGGGTAGAACAAACTACGAAGCGTGCGGACAAGATCTAGGAGTTGATTTGATTAACAATCCCGTCTTGTTAAAGAATGATGATTTAGCTTGCCTTAGTGCAGGCTGGTTTTGGCAGAAAAATAATCTGAATGAGTATGCGGATGCCGATGATATAGAGATGGTCACTCGGACGATTAATGGAGGTCTGAACGGATTTGCAGAGCGGCAAGAGTACTTAGCGATCGCAAAGGAAGTGCTTCGCGCTTAGACTCGCTTAGAAAAGCGACTGAATGAGAGTAAATGATATAGTGCAAGCCGGACGGATTAGGCAAGTACGGCTATGGGCATTTCTGACATTACAGTTAAAACCATCGACGGCGTAGACAAAAAACTAGGTGACTACGCAGGCGACGTTCTTCTGATCGTGAACGTGGCATCTCAGTGTGGGTACACGCCTCAGTACAAGGGCTTGGAGCAACTGAGCCAGCAGTATAAAGACCAAGGGTTGCGTGTACTGGGATTTCCCTGTAATGATTTTGGGGCACAAGAACCGGGCACAAATGCAGAAATTCAGCAGTTTTGCGACCTTAACTACGGTGTCACCTTCGAGCTATTCGATAAAGTTCATGCCAAAGGCGCAAATCAGCATCTGCTGTACAAAACCTTGACGGATTCCGTGACTCCCTCTGGCGCAGTTAGCTGGAACTTTGAGAAATTTTTGATCGACAAAAAAGGTGAAGTGGTGGTTCGCTATCGCAGTGGTGTGACTCCAGATAGTCCAGAATTGGTGGATGCGATCGAGAAAGAGTTGGCGAAATAGACGCTCGTCGCCTTGATCAACGACGCCTTTTGACCTGAGCTAAATCGCTTGCTGAGTGTCCTTCCCCTAGAGCGCTTTATGTTTCTATTTCTCTCGAAGTTGCTGCCGATCTTCCTCTACCCGCTCGGACTAAGTTGCCTGCTGCTCGTTATCACGTTTGTTTTGATTCTTCAGAAGCGATCGCGCCTCGCGCTCATTCCCCTGATTGTGGTGCTAGGGTTGCTGACGTTGAGCGGCAGTGCGCGGTTTAGCGACGCCCTTGTGAAATCTCTCGAATTCCAAACGATTCCTCAGGGCCAGTTGCCAAAAGCCGAAGCGATCGTAGTGCTTGGCGGGGCAACAGAATCTGCGATCGCGCCCAGACCGTGGGTTGAGTTGCGTGAAGAAGGCGATCGCGTGTTATATGGGGCGAAACTCTACCGCGATGGCAAAGCGCCGAAGGTTATTCTCAGTGGCGGACGGGTCGATTGGCGAGCGGGCAGCGCGTCTGAGTCGGAAGATATGGCAGTTCTGATGGAAACAATGGGCGTACCGCGATCGGCAATGCTGCAAGATCCAACGTCTCTCAATACCCGCGAGAATGCAGTAAATGTGAAGAAAATTATAGACGCTCAAGGCATTCGACGAGTGTTGCTTGTGACCTCTGCAATGCACATGCCGCGATCGCTCTTAATTTTTCAGAAATTAGGCATTGATGCTATTCCTGCCCCCACGGACTACACCGCACTGACGCTCGATCAAGCCAGTAAAAACAGTACAGAAGCTGCCATTCTAGATGCGTTGCCCGATGCTGATCAGCTCCGTCGCACGACGCGAGCGTTGAAAGAATACATTGGTATTTTTGTTTATCAGTTGCGAGGCTGGGTATAACCATCCTAAACACTCTAATAGCTAGCTCGAATCGCTTCTCTAAACTGTAAAACAGCATCTAAAGGTTCCGGGTTAAGCACGAACGATGCCAGTAACTCCAAGTCTAAATTTGGCAAAAACTCGCTGCGAATCATTTGCTCATAGTGATTGCCTCTAAGACAGTAAACTGAAAATTTATTATTTCTCCAGAACCATACTTCCGGTACTTCTAGTCCCTGATAGACTTCAAGCTTATTAATGCCACCACTTGTCTTGACAACCTCGATTGCAATATCGGGAAACTCTTTTTCAGTTCCAATGCAGTAACACTCGTCAGGCTCAGCCCCTCTTGATTTTGCCTTTTTCCGAAACGTCGTAGAACCCAACGGATAATATCGAATCTGATTCTCTTGAAAATAAGCTTCCAATAACGAGCCGATCGCAGATTTGTTCGATTCGTGCCTTCGGCTTGGAGACATCAGTTCTAGAGTTCCTTCTAAATAAGTCACATGCAGTCCCGGAAAATCGTCTCCTATGTCTTCAAGTAGCGCTTCGTATTGCTGCCAGCTAATATCTGTAAAGATATGGCACTGCGCCGTATCTTCTGAATCAGGCTGATTGAGGAATCGCTCTAGGAGTTCAAGATGCATAAAAAGGAAGCGGGATTTACTCTAGTTTTACCTACTTCTTAAACCTTACGAATGCATCTTGACCGAAGGAATAGACTTCTTAGGGTTCTCTAACGGGACACTCCGCCGCGCCGCTTCGACAAACCGACTGACTCGAATTGGATCGATCGGGTTTTCGCGCTTGCCTTGACGCTTGAGCGAACTCGACACAATCACCCCATCTGCTGCGTGCATCAGGTCAGAAATATTTTCCCAGTCGGCTCCACTGCCGATAAACACCGGAGTTCCGTTGGCAGCAGCACTAGCGAGTTCAAGATCCTCTCGGCTCGTCGGGTTACCCGTCGCCCATCCAGACAGAATCACCGCATCGGCTAAGCCGCGTTCGATCGTATCTTGTACTGCTGTCGTCAAATTCACCGACCCCAGAGGGCGAGCATGTTTGACTAGCACATCTGCCATAATTTTGACATCGCTGCCCAACTCACGACGATAGCGCATTAGCTCGTGAGCGCGACCCTCGATCAAGCCCTGATCGGTCGCCATAATGCCCGTCCAAACGTTAACGCGGATGAATTGAGCCTGCACACAGGACGCGATCGCAAGCGCACTGCGGGCATCATTCCGTAGCACATTCAGCCCAATGGGCAGCGTCACGAGGTTCATCAGCCGTTGCACCACAACCGTCATCGCGCTCACCACCGCAGGGTCAACTTGATCCTTTGGAAAGGGCGCATCAAAAAAATTTTCGACAATCATGCCATCGACGCCACCTGCCGCGAGAGCCGTTGCTTCTTGCTCTGCTCGATCGATCACCGCTTTGAGACTGCCTCCCCAACGCGGAGACGTGGGCAACGGCAGCAAATGCACGACGCCAATGACGGGATTCGGAGTTTTGAATACTTGGTTTAAGTCCACAATGCCTAAACAATGCCTAAATAGTAGAATGCCTAAACAATCGGCTTTCTGAGCAACATCACTACTGAAAATGATAACGTCTTAGCGCACCCGAGGAGACCCCACCATCTTCATAAACTGCTAACCTCTGATTTTAGACACGTTGATTATGTTACTCCACCTCAGTACCTGGCAAGAAGTCGAGACCTATCTCGAACACTCCAGAGGAATTATTTTTCCGATCGGATCAACTGAACAGCATGGCCCTACCGGACTGATAGGAACGGATGCAATTTGTGCAGAAGCGATCGCGCATGGAGTTGGAGACGTCACCCAAGCCCTCGTTGCGCCGACCATTCAGGTCGGCATGGCGCTCCATCATACCGCTTTTCCGGGAAGTATTAGCCTCCGCCCCAGCACGATGATTCTGCTCATTCGTGACTACCTCACTTCTCTAGCAAAAGCTGGATTTCGCAAATTCTTCTTCATCAACGGACACGGTGGAAATGTCGCGACCCTAAAAGCCGCCTTTTCTGAAACCTACGCTCATCTGGCAGAAATCGGCATTCCTCACAGCCACCTAATTCATTGTCAAGTGAGTAATTGGTATATGGGCAGTTCGGTCTATAAATTAGCAAAAGAATTATACGGCGACCAGGAAGGCTCTCACGCAACGCCGAGTGAAGTAGCGCTAACGCAGTACGTTTATCCAGCATTCATTAAACACGCGCCCCTTAGTGAAGCTGTATCAAAAGACCACCAAATTTATAGCGCCGTCGATTTTCGTCAGCGATACCCCGATGGACGAATGGGGTCAAATCCTGCCCTAGCGACTCCAGAACACGGGCAGCAGTTCTACCAGTTAGCGGTTGAGGAAATGAGTGAAGCCTACTTCAAGTTTTTGGCCGCCGCATAATTTAGCGCCCGGTAGTGTTGTCGTGATCAAGTGTTGTCATGATCAACATGTCCATAACACTACCGTCTCCAAGCAGGCAGAGAGTAAAATCTGCGTAGAGCCAAGCTCAATTCGTCAAAATTTGGTTAATTTGGCTGAGCAATTCCTCCATCGGCAACGGCGGAAGAGTATGGGTAGAAAGGCTATTCAGCACCGCAAAAACCTCATCCTCTAACTGGCTCGACCGAGCGCCATTTGCCGTTGAGTAATGGTCAATCACGAGAACAGGCGGCTTGTGAGGCAACTGTTCGATCGCATTCAAGACATCTCGGCTAGAGTCGTCCAAATCAGTTTCATGCCAATAGACCAGCAGCAAATCGACGCTTCTAGTTTGAAGTTTTTGCAGCGCTTCGGCGTGCGATCGCGCCACCATTCCCCGAAACCCAGCCGTTTGCAGGTACTGTATCAGCGCTTGCAGCCATTCCGACTCTTGGAGATGGGCGTCCTTCACATTGCCTAACTTCGCCGCATCGAGCGCCAACACCAACGGACGCCACGCAAACCCTGCCGCAACCTGAATCACCTGAAGTAATGCCGATGTTTCTGACTGTTCAGCAGAAACCGATGGCTCCACGAGGGGCGCTAGGCACGGAAAGACGGTCAAGCCAGACACTTGGTTCGCCGCTTGAGTGGTAGCAATATCGAGCGTCACGAGGGGCAGGGAGGAAAGAAACGATTGCTCTCCCAACCGCTTTAAATATGCAGCCGGATCGGGCATCGCTGGATCAAGCACAACGACATTAGGCTTCCAAACCTGGGCGAGTAGCTCCGCTTGCTCTAGATCATCGGCTTCGAGAACGCGGTAGTTGTGGCTATGCAGCAGCGCATTCAGATCGATCGCCGCTTTGGGGCTTGAGCGATGTAGATCGGCATACCGGGTCGGACTGATTCGCAGCACAACTAAGTTTGACTCAGGCTCAGAGGACTCAATAGACGCTGCTTCAGTAAATTGGCTGAGAATCTGCTTAAGCGGCTTTTTAGCAATGGGCAAGCTTAAAAACCCATCCGCCTGATTGCGGTAGGCAGAGGTGCGATCGTTGCGAGTCCCCATCACAATCACAGGAATGCCTCGCGTTTGGGCATCGGCCTTTAAAAGCGTCAGCACATCCCACCCCGATAGAGTCGGTAAAAGCGGATTGAGAAACACTGCGCAGGGCTGCAAGCGACGAGCTTTTTCGACCGCTTCGGTTCCTGAGCGAGCGACGACGAAGCGATAGCCGAGTTCACCCAGTTGCTGAGCCAGGCTTTCGAGCGATCGCACCACGGCTTCTACAATCAGCACCAACCGATTTTGAGTCGGGCGATGAATCATTCCACCAATGGTTCGAGTTGGCTGCGGGTGCGTCGGCGGCAGCAACAGAGTAAATTGGCTGCCCTGATGTTCTTCAGATGTAAAGGAAATATCGCCACCGTGAAGCCGCGCTAAGCGTTGCGTCAGCACAAGTCCGAGTCCCGCCCCTTCAAACCGTCGCGTCAACGGGTTCTCAAGCTGCTGGAATTTCTGAAAAATAAGATGTTGTTTTTCTGCTGGAATTCCAATTCCTGTATCCCACACAGTAAAAGCGATCCAGCCTTCCCATAAGCTCACATCCAGCCCGATGACTCCCGAAGCCTCGGTGAACTTCAACGCATTGGAGAGGAGGTGAACCAGCATTTGACGCAGCCGCAATTCATCTGCCACCAATGTTTCTAGCCCTGGTTCGATCGTGTAGCTAAAGGCAGGACTCCCTGAATCCGTGTCTGATTCGTGTTCTTCAAAACAGAGGTTCTGGGCTTGCTCAAAGGCGCGATCGCACACGGTTGCGATAGTCACTGGCTCTAGGGCTAACTCTAATTGCCCACTTTCCATGCGGGTTAGATCGAGAATGTCATTCACGATCGTCATCAAATGCCGCCCGCTTTTGTGAATCAGGTTGGCATAGCGCACCTGTCGCTCATTCAGCGAACCGGACAACTGGTCTTTGAGCAAACCCGATAAGCCCAGTACTGCCGTGAGCGGCGTTCTCAACTCGTGGCTGATGCAGGCTAAAAACTCATCCTTCAACCGATTGAGGTGAACTAAATCTGCATTTTTAGCCGCTAATTCTCTAGCCAGATGATGCTGCTCGGTGACATCCTGCGCTAGCACAAGCCACAAATCTTCTTCGGGCAAGGAGGGAGATGGCAGGCGCATTCCGGGTGGCACTCCATCTAGCGTTGCCAGCTTAAACGGCGACTTTGACCACGATGGGACAGCTGAGAATATCTCTAACTCCCGCCCCAATAGTAAGTCACCTAGCGGAATCTTGATAAACTGTAGAGTCCGTTCTTGTCCACTCTTTAATGGGCAAACGCAAATACAGGTATTGGGAGTGGCACCTACCTGGCACGAACCCACCGCCAGAGGCGGCTCCTCATCCGAATGCCCGACCGTATTTTCTAACGACTGCCGGTTGACGTCGGCTTCGGGCGGCGGCATCGTATATTCTAAAACGGCGGCGGCTTCGCGTTGCAGCCAGCCCGGATCGACTAAATCGCCCAACTGCTGTTGCCAGTGTATGTTTCGAGCCACGACATCGCCTGCTGTCGTTTGCAGCATGAGCGGCAACGGTAACCGCTCTAGAAATTGCATTAGCGATCGCAGCGCCGCGACTGGCTCTGCTAAGCTCCTCGGAAGCGCTGGTTTAGTCGAAGCGACCAAAGAATGCGATTGAACCTGAGTCCGGAGCTGATCGATTTGCCAGCGCAACTGCCGCTTCATGCGCACCATATCAGCGGGCAATTCAGCGGCTTCTGGTAGGCCTTCTGGTAGGCCTTCTGGTTGAACCGGATGCCGCTTAGAGATGTTGGTCAGCGTCGTTAATTTTGCACCCGCTCCATTGTCTTCATTGAACTCTAAGGATATTCTTTCAAGGTCGCGGGTTCGCACCGTGTCAAGACTAGTTCTCAAGCTACCGTCTCGGTCGTTTGAGGTCGCGATCGCTAAGAACTTTCGCAGGTAGAAAATATCGACAACGCCCAAATAGTTGCGATCGCAATCAATGACTGCCCAAAATCGCACTGGAGAATACTCCAGTTCTGCCATGTAATCGCTCAGCCTCTGATCCTGCACAACACAGGGCAGCGAGTCAGTCTTCAGTAACGTTGAAAGGGGTTGGTGGGCGTAATCTGCTCCCAAGAAAGGCAGCAGTTGGCGGAAATGAACTAAACCAACAGGATAATTCGAGTCGTCAATCACCACGACGCGATCGTACGCCTGCTGGTGAACTATTTCAGCCGCGATCGAAATGCCTGCCGAGGCGGAACAAACGGGGGCAGGTTCAATAAACTCACGGAACTTAGCATTGAGTATAACCATTGAGACCTGCCGTGGAGCTAAACATCGAGAGCGCCAACGCCTACATGTTAGCCAGTTGTCAACTCTGTGCGAATGAAAAATTAGGTATTGTTACCAGAAATACAATGATTTAAGACAATTTATTAAGCCCTAAATACTATGCCTTTTGCAGAACCTTGTTGCAGAAACTTCATTTCAGCCTTTGCCTTCATGTAGTTTCTTAGTTTCTTATGTGTTAGGAGAACCGCTTAGTTCCGAACTTCTGATCGAGAGGATATGTCCTCTTGTCATTATAATGAACAATGTACGATAAGGTTTAAATAATCATTAAGTCTTTCAGCATTTTGTTTTCGAGGCTCTCCATCAAAGCATAGTCCGAATCCTTGTGGGGCCAATCATTAAGATGCTCCTTGACCTGAGTGCTTAAGTTTGTTCCATTGCATTCCTTACTCTCACTGTTTAAGATTTGTTCTTAGATTGTTTTATGTCATTTCGCAGGGTTAGTCAGCCTTGACCGCTTCATCTCCTTCCGGCATTCGTCCGCGACTATTTATCTGTATTTTTGTTAACTCTTTAGCATTGGCGCAATCGCTGGTGTCAATGTTCGATGATGAGCGCTACAAGGTTGTGCAACCCGACTCGCAAGCCGCCTTTTTTGACTTAATCGAGCGCGAGAAACAGCAGCTTGACTGTTTGATTTTGCAAGATGGACAGCCCCTTCCCCAGCTAATTGACTGGCTGCAAGCTCAGGCAACGCTCTTGCCAACGGTGATTCTTGACCCCGACACCGCCACTGACCCGGAAGCTAGTAAGACCGGAGTGACGACTGTTGACCCGCTCTATCACACGGCGGAGATTCGAGTGCCGCTCGCTCAGCTCAAGCAGATCACGGAGTACATCGATCCAGCGATCGCAGCATTTTTGAATCTCTCTCCGTCCTGTCGTTTACCCGATAGCACCGCAGACTTTGACCTGACTCGAGAGTTAACGACCCAAAATTTTCTCATGTTACAACAGCGGCGGCTTACCGACAAACTGAAAGAGCGACTGGGATATTTGGGCGTCTACTACAAGCGGAATCCCCAAGATTTTTTGCGTCATCTACCTCCGACAGAGCGCCATGCGCTGTTAGCTCAGTTGCGAAAAGACTATCGAGAAATCATTTTGACGTATTTTACAGAAGACGTTGATCTGAACCAAAAGGTTGATAATTTTGTTAATGCTGCCTTTTTTGCGGACATTCCAGTGGCGCAAATTGTAGAGATTCACATGGACTTTATGGACGAGTTGTCTAAGCAGCTAAAATTAGAAGGCCGGAGTGAGGAAGTGTTGCTCGATTATCGGTTAACGCTGATCGATACGATCGCGCATTTGTGTGAGATGTATCGACGATCGGTTCCCCAAGAATCGTAAATTTCTGTATCTTCGAGCTTAATAATGCAATTCCGAATTAGTGCCTACCAAGCCTTTAATTCAGAGTTTGTATTTTTATGTCGATCACATCGTCGATCGCAACTCAACTTAAATTCAAGACTTTTGCTCAGCACATCTGATGCACTGGAGGTAAATTAACCTACAATTCTTAGTGATTTTTATTTACTATCTATCCTCCAAAACGATTTTTTGCGTATCTTCTAAAGCGCTCAAAATATAAGGGTCAATTATGAGTTCACTACGGAAAACCTACGTTCTAAAACTGTACGTTGCAGGGAACACGCCGAACTCAATTCGTGCCTTAAAAACCCTAAACAACATCCTTGAAAAAGAGTTTCAAGGCGTCTACGCCCTGAAAGTCATTGATGTACTTAAAAACCCTCAACTTGCCGAAGAAGATAAGATCCTGGCAACGCCCACATTAGCCAAAATTTTGCCCCCACCTGTGCGCAGAATCATTGGAGACCTCTCTGATCGAGAAAAAGTATTGATTGGTCTTGATCTCTTGTATGAAGAATTGCGCGAAGAGGAAATGGAACGGTAATGTACTGCCGATATATTGGAAGCGAAGCCCTGCTTTATCAAGTTTTTTTAGGTAATTCAGTGTAAAAATGTAACAGGTCTAGCCTTCAATTTCAGGAGCTTCGCTCCGCATGTTTGATAACTACTCTTATGAATTCGATTAATCAGACCGATCCTCGCAGTTCGTTAGAAATGGTAGGCGTTCAAAAGATCCAGACAATGATTGAGGGCTTCGATGACATCAGTCATGGAGGTTTGCCCGTTGGACGAACAACTCTCGTTAGCGGCACATCTGGAACTGGAAAAACCTTGTTTGCCGTTCAGTTCCTCTATCACGGAATTACTCAATTTGATGAGCCGGGAATCTTTGTCACGTTTGAAGAGTCTCCAGCCGACGTGATTAAAAACGCACTTAGCTTTGGATGGGATCTGCAACAGTTGATCGATGAAGGTAAGCTGTTTATTTTAGATGCGTCTCCTGACCCAGAAGGGCAAGATGTAGTCGGCAGTTTTGATCTGTCTGCCCTGATTGAACGGATTCAATACGCAATTCGCAAGTACAAAGCGCGGCGAGTATCGATCGACTCGGTTACAGCCGTGTTTCAGCAGTATGATGCCGCATCGGTGGTGCGCCGGGAAATTTTTCGCTTGGTAGCACGCCTGAAGCAAGTTGGTGCAACTACGATCATGACAACCGAGCGGGTGGAAGAGTATGGTCCGGTCGCTCGGTTTGGCGTAGAAGAATTTGTCTCTGATAATGTTGCGATCGTGCGAAATGTTTTAGAAGGAGAACGTCGTCGCCGCACGATTGAAATTCTCAAACTGCGCGGAACGACCCACATGAAAGGGGAGTATCCATTCACGATCACCAACGACGGCATCAATATCTTCCCGCTAGGCGCGATGAGATTGACACAGCGATCGTCAAACGTGCGGGTGTCGTCGGGAGTCGCAACCCTAGATCAGATGTGTGGCGGCGGATTCTTTAAAGACTCGATTATTTTGGCAACGGGCGCAACTGGGACTGGCAAAACCCTGCTGGTGAGCAAGTTTTTGCAAGAAGCCTGTCAACGCGGCGATCGCGCAATTCTGTTTGCCTACGAAGAATCGCGCGCTCAACTGTCGCGTAACGCCTACTCGTGGGGCATTGATTTTGAAGACTTAGAGCAGAAAGGGTTGCTCAAGATCATTTGCGCCTATCCTGAATCGGCGGGATTAGAGGATCATTTGCAGATTATCAAGTCAGAGATTGCTGAGTTTAAGCCGTCCCGGATTGCGATCGATTCGTTGTCTGCCTTAGCACGAGGAGTAAGCAACAATGCCTTTCGTCAGTTCGTGATTGGTGTGACTGGCTTTGCCAAACAAGAAGAGATTACAGGATTCTTTACCAACACAACCGATCAATTCATGGGATCGCATTCGATCACCAACACCCACATTTCGACGATCACCGACACAATTTTGATGCTGCAATATGTCGAAATTCGAGGGGAAATGTCGCGGGCGCTGAATGTGTTTAAGATGCGTGGCTCTTGGCACGACAAGGGCATTCGCGAGTACACGATTAGCGCTCAAGGCCCTGAGATTAAAGATTCGTTCCGCAACTTCGAGCGCATCATTAGCGGCTCCCCGACACGAGTTGCGGTGGACGAAAAATCAGATTTGGCGCGGATCACAAAAGGATTGAAAGAGGGCACGTTGTGATTTAGAGCGGCTGATCGTGGCTTAACTTTAATCACTGACCTTTAATTAAGGACGAACGCCGACTCTACGTTTCTAATTGCGCGTCTTATGCCCTATCGCGTTGCATTGCTGGTCAGCATTCTGTTCATTATTCCGCTTGGATATGGGGTTCGATTTTCTCAAGGTTGGCTGCCTAACGGTCTTCACGACCCTCTAGGCAGCTTTGCTTATGAAGTATTCTGGATTTTGCTGGTGCAGCTTCTCTATCCCAAAATACCGCCGTTGAGAATTGCGATCGCAGTCAGTCTTGCCACCTGTGCGATCGAGGTGCTGCAACTCTGGCAACCACTCTGGCTTCAAACCATTCGCGCCACCCTTCCCGGACGGCTTGTGCTTGGCAATACCTTTTCCTGGTCGGATTTTCCGCCCTACTTTATCGGTAGCACGATTGGGTGGCTGTGGCTAGAGGGACTGCGCCGCTGGCGAAGGATGGCTTAGACCGCTTTGCTGTGCGTCACTTCAACGACGGTGTGAACGTTTCCTCGCGGCGTATAGTCTGCTTTCACGGTGATTTCGAGCGGATCGCAAGCCGCTACGATGTCATCTAAAATTTGGTTTGCGGCTTCTTCGTGGGAGATACAGCGATCGCGGTAGCTATTGATGTACAGCTTAATCGCTTTCAGTTCAACCACGCGCTGATCGGGCATGTAGGTGACATAGATTGTCGCAAAATCAGGATAGCCAGAAAACGGGCACTTACAGGTAAATTCGGGCAGCGTAATGTTGATGGTGTAGCGGCGTCCTGGTCGAGGATTAGGGAAGGTAATTAGGTTGCCCTCTGCGATCAGCCGTTCTCCGTACTTTACCTGCGTTTCTTGAGTTTGAGACATGTCTAGCCAGCCTGGTCTATATAGTTCAGTGTTTTGATTCTATCAATTCTGCTCTAACCATAAAAATCTAGCCATAAGCGAAGCTGTAAGCCCTTGTTCACTGGCAAGACGTTGAGTAAAAACCAATCTGAATCTACAGAACCCAACCGATTTTCTTCTCTAGATCCCCGATAGTGATCCCCTCTTATCAGACTAGCGACCTCAAAATCCTCAGTTTTACGGAGAAACATAACTTTTCTCAGAAAAACCTTGACTATTAGCGCATTGCTTGATGTAATTGCAGCTATTCTTATGGCAGAAAAACGTAAGACATCACCAGGCATAACGATTGTGGAACTGCCTCTAGCGATTTAACCCAACTTTGAACTTCACTTCTACGTTGATCCGAACCCAATGAATTCAAATCCCATGCGAAACGTGACTAACGCTGGACAGGCAGTTCCCTCGTCCTCACCTTCCTATGCTCCTTCAGTTCCAATCTCGCTCTACCGAGAAGTGACTGCCGAACTGCAAGCGACCAAAGCCGCTTTAGACGCGATAAAGCAGCAAAATCAGCAGTTGACCCAGCAAAATCGGCACTTGCATCAAGAAATTGAGAAAGCCGTCCAGTCCGCGCTGAATTTGCGTCAAGTGGCTCAAAGTGTTTCGCGCACCTCTGCTGAAAACTCGGTTGTTGATGAACGTTTAACGCCGTCTCGCTTTGAAGCCCTACCTCAATTAGAGATTGCTCCAATCGCTGTGCCAGCAACTCCCCGCGCGCCGATGCTATCCAAGTTACCCAATCTCGATTCTCCGTTTCCTCCTGAAACGCTGGTAATTGAGCAAGACAGCAAGCCCCGCCGCAAGCTTTTGCCAGAGTCGGAGTCATCAGGTAATCAGTTAAGTGGATGGTGGTTAGGGGTTGCGATCGCGCTCATTGTGGTGACTGCCTTTGGTGCAGGCTTCTTGATCGTCCGTCCGCTGCTGCCGTCCCCGGCTTCAAAATAACGAATAGGTTAAAGTGCCGCGATTGGTTTTGCGAAACTTTCAGGGATCACCTCTGTTGAAGAGAATTGCGAAGTATCTCAATGATTTCGTGATAAAACGAGATACGGAGTAGTGACCCTGAAATAGCTTTTTAAGCAAATCGCGGTGCGATTGTGGGACACTTTGGATTAGGTGTGACAGCGTGACTTCTGCATTGGCATAAAATGTATTACTTGTTACAAACTTAATCTATGTAACGATGATAGATAGAGTCATGCTGTCGATATAGCGGAAACATAAGGAGTGTAGGCGCTTGAAAAAGGTTGAGGCTATTATTCGCCCGTTTAAACTTGATGAAGTCAAGATTGCTCTAGTCAATGCCGGAATCGTGGGTATGACGGTTTCTGAAGTCCGAGGATTCGGACGGCAGAAAGGTCAAACGGAGCGTTATCGTGGCTCGGAGTATACGGTCGAGTTTTTACAGAAACTTAAAGTTGAAATTGTGATCGAAGATGAACAAGTAGACATGGTGGTAGACAAGATCATCGTGGCGGCAAGAACTGGAGAAATTGGAGATGGAAAGATCTTCATTAGTCCAGTTGATCAAGTCGTTCGGATTCGGACGGGAGAGAAGAACTTTGAGGCAGTTTAGTTTCTTCTGAATTTTTATCGATTTACTGTTCCAGACATTACAGGCAATTCCAGTATGGAGTTGCCTTTTTTAGTTAAAGGTTGCTTTGCTTGTGATCGCGATCTACGTGAAGGTGGGGCAGAGCAGATGGTTCAGGACTATAGAAGTAGTTGCGATCTCTTCAAGCCTCAAAAGATCGCTCTAAAACTCGTCTTTTAAGCTTGAGTAGGTTTACAAGCACAAAGCAATCTGTGAGCCGTTTTGAGTTTTTGTGACTTCGATGCGAGCTTGAAAGGCTTCGCGGAAGTAGGGCATGTGAGTAATGGTGAGAATACAGGCGAATTCAGGCGCGATCGCATTGATGGCGGCAATCAAGCGATCGCAGCCGTCTTGGTCTTGATTGCCAAACCCTTCATCGACAATCAGCATTTGTAGCGCTGTCCCTGATCGCTGCGACAATAACCGCGCCAACGCTAGCCGCACCGCAAAATTAACTCGAAACGCTTCACCACCCGAATAGGTTTCATAGGGCCGAGTTCCGTGAGCATCCGCAATCAAAATATCGAGTGTCTCCATTGCCTTCGTAATTTTAGACTTGGCATTTCGGGCACGCTGAGTCACAAACTGGACATGTAACTGATTGGCACTAAGGCGAGACAAAATTTGATTGGTGGCCGCTTCGAGCTGCGGCAAAACGTTCTCAATCATCAACGCCTGAATCCCGTTTTTGCCGAATGCTTGCGCGAGTTCTCCGTAAACGCGGCTCTGCTGACGAGCAGTTTGCAGTTGAGCAACTAGCGTTTCATACTCCTGACTCAGCGCCTCTTGCTGCTGTTGTTGCTGCTGAACTCGCCCGAGTTGAACAATCTGTTGGTCAAGCTGAAGTCGCTGTTGTTGAATTTGCTGTTCCAACGTTTGAATGTGGGGTGTCAGATCGGGTGTCTGCTCTAAAAGGTGAACCAATTCTTGACACTGGTGGACGATGGTCGTCAAATCAGTTCTGCGGACATGCAGCGTTTGAGCGAGTTCTTGAAGTCGTTGCTGCATTTGAGGATAGTGCTGTTGGGCTTGGCGCAGTTCTTGGTAGCGAAGCTGCCACGATTGAGCGTTACGCAATGCCGTGCGAATCGCATTGTGTTGGTTGAGGTTGTAGCCAATTTCCGCAAGCTGTCGATCGCGATCAGCCAGCGCGATTGCGAGATGATGGTTTAGCGCCTCGATCTGCTGTTCGAGGATGGAAATTTGCGATCGCAGTTCGGGCTGCCGCTTGGCAATCTGTTCCTGGCGTTTTCGCGCCTGCTTAATCTCAACAAATTTGATTTCTGCCCATCGCCAGCGATCAACCGCTCCACGAGCTAAAGCATGGTCGCGCTCATCGTAGCTAATCTGGTGCAGGCTTTGATCGAGCAATTCTAGCTCTTGCTGTAACTCCTGCTCAAACGCCCTAGACTTTAAGGCTGAGTCAACTTGAATTGCTTCTGCATTCAGTTGTTCTAATTTTTTTTGGGCTTCTACTGTGGTTTGCAATTGCTCTTGCAGTTGTCCGCGCCGTTCTAAATTTTGCCCATACTGTTTCAGCTTTTGATCGATCTCCAAGTACTCTTGCCGCAACACTTGAATTTCTCGTTCAGAAACGGTGAGTTGTTCGCGAACCACCCACAATTGCGCCAACACCTCCTGTTTCTCCTCCTGATGCTTTTGTTGAACGAGCTGCCAGTGATGCTCATCCAAAGGGCGACTGCACAATGGGCAAGGCGGAAATTGAGATTGAACGAAGGATGACGGCTTAGATTTCGTGACTGTTGCGGTCTGAGTTAACGTCGAAGTTAGCTCAGAGCGCAACTCTAGCAATTCGCTCTCACCCGCCTCACCAGATCGAGAGACAAACGTTTCAGCAATGACATTTTCTGCTTGCAACAGTCGAATTTTGTGGTCAATTTCGGCAATCTGAGTTTCGTAGCCCCGTTGTTGCGCTTGAAGTCGCTCCATGAACGCACGTCGCTCTAGTCCTTTATCGCGGACTTGATCTTGATACGCCTGCAATTTTTCTAACGCTTCAATGCGAGTGGCAACTTCCACAGCCGCCCGTTGTAGGTTGGGTTGGCGCTGCTGCTGAGCTTGCAGGTGCTGGAGGGAGGTTCGGAGTTCTTCTAACCGAGTTGCCAGCCGGGTTGAGGCGCGATCGAGTGTTGCCTGCAATTGCTGTCGCCGTTGTATCAGGGGCATGGCTTGCAGTTGACGCTGATCGAGCGTTTGCAGTTGCGCTCTTGCCTGCTGTAGCTGCTCTACTCCGGCGGCAATATCTGCTTCTTTGGTCAGCGTACGTTCAATGTCTTGGAGTTGCTCTTCAAGGGCAGCATCCTGGGTTTGAAGCTGCTGAAGCTGGCTGTGCAACGTATTTAATTTTTCGGTTTGCTGCTGCTGGTAGTGTTGCCGTTGAGACTGAGCAACTTGATGGGCTTGCGATTTAGCGGCGAGAGTTTCTTCTTGAGCTTGTAGGGTTTGCCAGTGTTCGTGACCCGCTACGATCGCGCCTTCTTGACCTAACAGCGTCCCTAAACTCTGCCGTTGCTGCTCGGCTTGAGCAAGCTCTTTTTGCAATCGTTGGCAATCTTGCGTCAGGTGGCGTTGCTGCTGCTGTTGCCACGTCAATTGCTGTTGATAGTGCTGCCGCTGATGCTGACGCGCTTGTAGGTGCTGGAGGTGTTCTGCTCTCGCAGCTTGTTCTGCCTGGAGGTGCTGGAGCGCGAGTTCTAGCTGGGTGCGTTCTTGCGCGATCGCGTCTCGCTGCTGCAACTGGTCTTCAACGCGAGCTAAATTTCGCTCCAGCAGTTCGACTTGTCCTTTAAACTGGCGCGACTGATCTTTCGCTTGTTCAGCCAGATCGTCGTACTGCTGCAGCTTTAGTAGGTCTGCCAAAATTTGTTTGCGTTCAGCAGGGCGCTTGAGCATGAATTCGTCAGCGCGTCCTTGACGAAGATAGGCTGAGTTGACGAAGGTGTCGTAATCCAGCTTGAGATGATCAAAAATGAGTTGCTGGGTGGCGCGAATTGTTTTAGCGGTGAGAGAGCGAAAGTGGGTGCCTGTGGAATCTTGAGACTGAAATTCTAGAGAAACACCTTGGGAGCGGTGACGCGATCGCAAGATGCGATAGGTCTGCTGATGAATGCTAAAAATGAACTCGACCTTTGCTTCTTTTGCCCCAACGTGAATAACATCGTCTTCTGAAGTTGCCCGGCTCTCGCCCCAAATTGCCCAAGAAATCGCCTCTAGCAGAGACGACTTGCCTGCTCCATTCGCACCGCAAACGCACGCTGTGTGCAGCCCTCGAAAATCGAGCGTTGCGTCGAGATAACTCAGGAAATTTCTCAGCGTGAGGGACTGCGGAATCATAAGAGAGAGATGCGAGATGGAGTGTAGAGTGGGGGATGTGGAGAATCCAGTCACCCTTGACCAAAACCCCAGTGCCGATGTCCTTGGAGGACGAGACTCAGTACAGATGCACGAAAGTACACCAGCACTCTTATTTATTGAGTGTAATCGCTAAAAGGGTTGATTTGTAAGAGATTTTGGATTTGCCTTTCAATATTAGATTTGACTGAAATAGTATTTTTAATTGTGCCTGGTCTTTTGCTACTTGCTTCTACTACTTTGTCAAGACACGCAGCAGGAATAAATTCAGTCTGGCTTCTTGCTTGTTGGCGTAGCGTTGCTGCAAGCGTCTCTTCTCCTTTATCCCTCATCCCTTCAATTTAGGAAGATCCAACTTTTCATTTCTTTAGAATAATAAGGAACTCCTGTCTCTTCCCCAGAGTCAATAGATCTGATCGCCACCAGACTGACTTAAGGATCTATATGCTGAACCTGAAAAAACTTCAAACCACTACTGCTCTTGCGTTGACCGTCGGCATGTCTTCTACTGCTGTTGCCCCGATCGCGCTGATGGGTTCTGCTGCCGCCGCGCCCGCACCCATGACGCTGGCACAACTCTTCCCATCCTCTCCAAGCTCACCCTCACCTGTTTACTCTGGAAGAGTCACCATTCCTGCGGGGACAACGCTGCCGATGAGCTATGACCAGGAGAAAATTTTGGTTGCTCCGAACGAAACGCTGAAGGCAACCTTGACCCTGCCGGTGAATGTTCGTGGCAATGACCGCGATCGCACGATCTTGATTCCTTCAGGCAGCAAAGTAGAAGGCGAATTCCGACCGACTGGGGACGGAACGCAATTTTTCGCTAGAACCTTAATTTTCCCGAATGGAACTCGTCAAGAAATTGATGCGATTTCTAATGTCGAAACTCGCCGAGAAACGATCCAGCGAGGAGTGAGTACCGATTCTCTTCTAAAAGGGGCAGCACTTGGTTCTGGTGCGGCTGCCATCATTTCGGGTATCACTGGCAACAAGAGAATTACGCTGGGTAAAGTCTTGCTCGGAACGGGTGCAGGTGCATTAGGTGGTCTGCTCCTTGGACGCAACCGAAATGAGGTGGTTGTCATCAATCCACGGGATCTGCGTGTGCGCCTCAACTCGTCGTTAACATTAAATCCTTATGGGTCGTGATGCCCAAAGCCCTGTGCTAGAGGTGGGGAGTAGTTCATAAAACTTGACTGAACTATTGATGAACGGAGGGTAGACAAACGCTTGATCTACCCTCCGTTCTGCATACTTGTCTTCCCAACGTTAGAATCTCACCCTAGAACAGTGGTGCGTTAAACACCAGCCCTGCCCCAAAAACAAACCCATCAAAATCAATATCAGGATTAGAGGAATTGCCAAAGCTAAATCCTGTAAACACATTGATTTGACTGCTCCGATTGAGCGTATAGCTCAGACGCCCCACAAGCTGGTTAAATACATCATTCCGCGATTGCTGGGTGAAGTGTGACCACGCAACTTGATAATCGATCGCGGTTTGGAGCTTTGGGGTAATGTCGTAGCTCAAAGATGTTGTCAGGGAATTAATCAGGCGGCTGCGATCGTTAGGGTCAGAAAAATTCAGGCGAAACTGATAATACGTATTTAGCGTCAGCTTTCGGGCAATTGAATCTTGGCGGCTTAACTCAATGCGGAGGGCATTTTCACCCAAGAGGCGATCTCCGCTAAAAAATGTTTGTAATCCTTCTTTTGCATTAAAGAGTTGCTGATTGCTCCAGCCAATTTCCCCAGACATGCGAGGCGTCAGTTGATGGAAAACGCCTGCCCGAAATCGCAGTTCGTCATAATTAAGACCTTGCCTACCAGAGCGAGTAGATCCAAGAGTCGTGTAGCGAATCAAGTTTGCATCGATCGATGTAACCAAAAATGTCTTAGGCCCCAATCGGGGAGCATAAAACAGCGTTACCCCTGAACGAATTAGTCCATCGTCGGTGGGATCGATGCCCGAGAAAACGTTGGTGGTACGAAAATAATCGATTCGTGATAGCAAGAAAACAGAGGCTTGCTTGGTAGGAGATGGCAACTCTGGAAGTTGAGGAACGACGTCTTCTTGCAGCCTTAATGTTCCTAATTCTGGATCGGCGGCTCCGTCAATTGACTGAGCGTTCAGATCGGGTGACGCAATGGTTCCCAATTCATCTGGCTGTGTCGTCTCTGGTGCGACTCGCAACGTTCCTAGCTCGTCCTTCCCTGGCTCAACTCGCAACGTTCCTAGCTCGTTGTTTTGTGCCGTCTCTGGCTCAACTTGCAACGTTCCCAGTTCGGTTTGCGATCGCTGAGTTTCTGGCGCAACTCGCAAAACTCCTAACTCTAGATCAGAGGGAATTTCTGCAACGTCAGGATTGGTTTGCTTAAATCGAGCCAGGCTCGGTTGAAACGAGCAGCGCGATCGACTTAAGGATTGCCAACACGGTGAAGGCTGAAGCGGATTCTGTAGTGGCTGATTCAGAATTCCTTGCGAAACAATTCTAGTCTGGCTAAATGAACTGGGAATTTGGCTCTGTACCTCCTCACCCTGCGTCTTCTCAACCGGCTCTTTAGCCCCTCCTACGGGATTCGCCTCAGAGTTGAACAACTCCAGCTTTTTGGAAGTTGGGCTTTGCGCTATGTCCTTCGGAGCTTGCGCCTTTGGCGCTAGGTGCACTTCAAGCGTGCCTAGCTTCTCTGCATGATTTTGTGGAATTTGCTGAGACAGCGGTATTGGTGCAGACCAAACAGGGGTTGTAGCTCCTAGACTGACCCAAAATACAAATTGTCCTAAGCTATGAAAGCCAAATTGGTTCACTTGCTGTTGTCTCCGCCCCCGAGAGACGCTGTGCGAGAGCCGTAGAAACGGGAGGAGCTTATTATGAGAGATTTGATCACAGCCTGTCATGGAGCACTCTTGCTTTACTTCAGCAAGGAATAATGAACGATTTCCGGAACATTTCTATAACTCTTGCATATACGAGTGATACAGAGTACGTTCACCTAATTCTTTATGAAGAGTTCTTAAAGCTATATAGTCAGGCACCCAAGGCTCTAGAATCAGATGTAAAGTATCCGTAAAGATGCAGTTCTGTATTCTCACCCAAATAGGTTACTCGCTCTATGCCGAGTTCCTGTAAAGTTTAATCGGCAAACCTGCGCTGAATGAGTCCACTTTCGGTTTGCTTTGTCCTTTTTCTGTCATAGGAGCGTCTATGTCCTCCAAACTGTTCCTAACCGTCACGGCTGCCTTTTATGGAATGAGTGCCGCCTTATTTTCGCTGCCAGTTCGTGCTGAGACAACGCTCAAATCTGCTGAGATCCGTGAGGTTATTCGTCAAGTACGCTTGCAGCCTAGAAACCAGGGGTTGCGGAATGCCTCAGTAAGAGACAAGATGCTTCCCGAAGATGCACTTTGGACATCTAAGCGATCGCGGGCAGGACTACGCTTCAATGATGGATCTTACGCTAGAGTTGGCGAACTTGCGCTATTTAGATTTACGCCAGGAACGCGAAACTTCCGCTTAAATAATGGCACCGTACTGTTATTGATTAAGCCTGGTCAAGGCAGTACTCGAATTGATACGCCCAATGCGTCGGCGGGCATCAGGGGATCAGCCCTGTTTGTGCGCTATGACGAGAAAACCAAAACCACGTTAGTTGGAGCGCTCACTAACAATCCTGCTGGGCCGATGGAGATCACGGCGGCTAATGGGGAGAAGCAGGCGTTGGAAGCCGGACAGATGGCTATTATCGATCAGACTGGATTTATTCGTCGCTACAAATTTGATATTCCAACGTTTTATGAAACCAGTGATATGGTGCGCGGTCTAGATTTACCGCTTAAAGAAAAAATTAGTCCTGATCCTGCGATCGCGGCAGTTCAGCGAGAGACCGCAGATGCCTTACGGCAGCAAAAGCCGCTTGACCCGATCGCGACGATCGAGAATCCTAGCAATACGAAACTATCGCCTAGTTCAACACCACTGTTTAATAATGGCAATTTGAGTACCGTTGCAAATACAAACGTGCCGCAGGCTCCGAATGCAACGGTCGGAAAAACGCCACCCAGCGAACCGACTCAGCCGACGGATAAAACACCACCTACTACATCAGCAAGCCCACAGCCCACTCAAACCCCGACTCAGGAAGCTAAGCCGGGTTCTTCTGCATCACCACCTACATTAATTCAGCCTAACCCAGGTGATCCAACTCCACAGCCGATAGTTAGCCCTTCACCATCTCCTCAACCTCCTGCCGTAAATCCAAGTCCTAGCCCTGTCGTAAATCCAA